>NZ_JVOR01000111.1:0-53529 GCF_001054715.1 Acinetobacter sp. 243_ASPC
GTGCACTGTTTATTTATATGATTGCTCAACCACTGTTTGGAGCACTCTCTGACCGGATTGGTCGTCGTGCATCCATGCTGCTTTTTAGTGGATTGAGCATTGTATTTATTTATCCAGTTATGGTCATTGGAATGCGTCAGTTTAGTGATTCACCGGTAATCGTGACGGCTTTACTGGTTTTTCTGATGATGATTCTGAGCCTATATACTTCTATTAGTGGTTTAATTAAGGCAGAAATGTTTCCACCACATGTACGGGCATTGGGCGTTGGGTTTTCTTATGCTGTCGGAAATGCCATTTTTGGTGGTTCAGCGCCAGCGGTTGCCCTGCAATTTAAACAGGCAGGTATTGAAAACGAATTCTTCATTTATGTGATGGTGATGCTTGCCATCTGTTTCTTCTGTAGTTTTAAATTACCGAAAGAACCAGAATATTTGCATCACGACAAATAAATTTCAAATCCGCCTTCGGGCGGATTTTTTATATCAAGGAGAACAACATGAAAAAATTAGTGGTTTTTTCTGGTGCCGGTATGAGCGTCGAAAGTGGTATTCATACATTTCGAGATAGTGATGGACTATGGGAAAATTACAAAATTGAAGATGTGGCAACGCCAGAAGCTTGGCAAAAAGATCCTGAACTTGTACAGCGTTTCTATAATGAACGGCGTAAAAATATTTTAAACGCGACCCCTAACTCGGCACATCTGGCGATTGCCGCTCTAGAGCATCAATTTGATGTGAACGTGATTACTCAAAATATTGATGATCTGCACGAGCGTGCTGGCTCTAGCCGTGTTTTACATTTGCACGGCAATATTCGATTTGCCAAAACCAGTGGCCCAGATGCACAAATCACTCAAGAGCTATATCCTATTCGGGGCTACGAATTAAAACTAGATCGGGATCGCTGTAAAGACGGCTATCCACTTCGGCCACATGTGGTCTGGTTTGGTGAATCTGTACCTGCTTATCAAGATGCAATCCATCAAATTCGTCAAGCCGATATATTTATCGTGATTGGTTCAACCTTAAGCGTTTATCCGGTCGCAGGTTTAATCCACGAAATATCTGGCTCATGTGAAGCGTATTATATCGATCTGAAAGCCGACTATCATCGCGTTCCAAAGCAGTATCAGTTGCTCAAAATGACAGCATCTGAGGGTGTAAAAACACTATCCGAGACGTTAAAAAGTAAATAATTTGACCATTTTGGGTGCTTTTTATCCACACATCACCTTCAATTTGTTCAATGCTTACACAATTGCTCACTTTTTAAGATACACAAAATTACAAAACTGCTTTGATTTTCATCCTTTCGATTTAAATACCATCATTTTTTGTATTTAAATCCATCAAATGGCTTTTTATTCTTATTTTTGATAAATAATACATTGAATTTTATAGGTTATTAATTAATCTCTACACACAAGATATTTTTACATAAAATTACATAATGTATACTTAAAGTTAACAGTTATTATTTTGGCATCCGTGTTTATATCTCAGCCTTATTTTTAGGCAACCAAATTATTATTTGGACTGGTTGAATTACACACGTAAAAGTACATAAGGATAGGTCCCATTCATGAATTCTATCAATCCAACCGTGATCACGTTTGTATTTTACATCGTGGCAATGGTCTGTATTGGTCTCTATGCGTATAGAGCCACAACAAATTTTTCAGACTACATTCTGGGCGGACGCAGCTTAGGAAGTTTTGTTACAGCATTGTCGGCTGGTGCATCAGACATGAGTGGTTGGTTACTCATGGGCTTACCAGGTGCGATTTACTTATCGGGTCTTTCCGAAGCATGGATCGCAATTGGTCTGATTATCGGCGCATGGTTAAACTGGTTGTTTGTCGCAGGCCGTTTACGCGTGCATACTGAGGTGCAATTTAACGCACTCACTCTCCCCGATTATTTTACCAATCGATTCAATGATACGAAAAAATTACTTCGCGTATCTTCTGCGCTGATCATTCTGATTTTCTTCTCGATTTACTGTGCTTCAGGCATGGTTGCAGGCGCACGCTTGTTCGAAACGATTTTTGGTATGGATTACACCATGGCACTCTGGATCAGTGCGATTGCCACGATCAGTTACGTGTGTATTGGTGGCTTCCTTGCCATTAGCTGGACCGATACGTTTCAAGCTGCCATGATGCTATTTGCTTTATTGCTCACGCCTATTTTTGCGTATTTAGCGATTGGAGACGGTCAGCAGCAATTTACGCAGCTCATTGAAACAGCTCGTCCACAAGCCATGAACATGTTCTCTGGTGTAAGTTTTATCGCCATGATTTCAGCAATGGCATGGGGCTTAGGCTATTTTGGGCAGCCGCATATCCTCGTTCGTTTTATGGCAGCAGACTCGGTCAAATCAATTCCAGCTGCACGTAAAATTGGTATGTCTTGGATGATTCTGTGCTTAGGTGGCGCTGTCGGAGCAGGATTTTTTGGTATTGCCTTCTTCCAAGGTCATCCTGAGCTTGCCGGAAATGTGAGTAAAAACTCTGAATTGGTGTTTATGGAGCTTGCACAGATTTTGTTTAATCCGTGGGTAGCCGGTATTGTGATGGCAGGTATTCTTTCTGCTGTGATGAGTACGTTGAGCTGTCAGCTTCTGGTCTGCTCGAGTACCTTGACTGAAGATTTTTATAAGCCATTCTTTCGCAAAAATGCCTCTCAAAAAGAATTGGTCTGGGTTGGTCGCTTGATGGTTCTGGCGATTTCTGTATTTGCAATCTGGTTGGCAAGCAACCCAGAAAGTAAGGTTTTGGGCCTTGTAGCGTACGCTTGGGCTGGCTTTGGTGCCGCGTTTGGTCCGTTAATTATTTTCTCTTTGTTCTGGAAACGCATGACTTTAAACGCTGCGGTTGCAGGTATGATTGTAGGCGCAGTAGTGGTGATTGGCTGGAAAAACCTATTTGCGTCAACGGGTATTTACGAGATTATTCCTGGTTTTGTCTTGGCTGCAATTACCATTGTGGTTGTGAGCCTCATGGGCAAACCACCAACACGTGAAGTTACGGATCGTTTTGAAGAAGCCGATCGTCTTTACCATAGCTCGAAATAATGCATCATTTGATCTAAAAAAAAGGGGCGTTATGCCCCTTTTTTTGTAGTGCGCTTATTTAGCTTAATTCGAGAGGTTTCTTTGACCACTTGCATGACCGGATAACTTCGCGTTTCCTTGACTCCAGGCAATTGCCACAGGGTTTGCCCAGCAAACTTTCGGTACTCTTCCATATTGGCACTGCGAATTTTCATTAAGAAATCAAAACCGCCGCTGGTCATATGACATTCAATAATTTCAGGATATTCCGATACAGCCTCAATAAATTCGTCGAGTCCATTCGATGTGGTTTTATCGAGTAATACTTCCACAAATACTAAAAAACTCGCATTGAGCTTTTCTGGATTGAGCTTGGCTTGATAGCCCAGAATATAATTCTCCTTGGTTAGTTTCTGTACACGCGCCATGACCGCAGTGGGTGACAGACTGACTTCTTCTGCGAGTTTTATGTTTGAAATTCGACCATCTTTTTGAAGAATATCGAGAATTTTCAGATCAACCCGATCTAATGTTGAAATTGCCCCATCCATACAAAATTTTTCCCTAAAAAATGCCAAGAATATAGCGAGTTATTCGGTAATTATTCTGTAATCATAAATTATCTAAACCTCTTTAGACAATATCCTTTAGAGATCGTCATTGGAATTTGACATGAACATGATGGACAGCAACCCGAAAATGCATGAAGCACAACCTAACTTTGGTTACATCACGGAATTTAAACAAAAAACCGAGCTGGAAGAACGAATTAACAGTGCTTGGCGCCGTGCAGAACCAGAAGTCGTCGAAACCTTATTGAATGCCGCGACAATTTCAGATGAATTGAATCATCAGATTCATGAAGTTGCGTTTAATCTGGCCAACTCATTACGTGAGCGTAAGAGTTCTGCTGGTAAGGCAGGCATTGTGCAGGGTTTATTGCAGGAATTTTCGCTGTCCTCGCAAGAAGGAATTGCACTCATGTGCTTGGCAGAAGCACTTTTACGTATTCCTGATAAAGCAACACGCGACTTACTGATTCGTGACAAAATCAATCAAGGTAACTGGAAAGACCATGTGGGCCAAAGTAGCCTGATGTTTGTCAATGCAGCAGCTTGGGGCTTAATGCTGACTGGTAAGCTGATGGAAACGCCTAAACAAGGGAGTTTATCGGGCTTGCTCACCTCGATCATTGCTCGCAGTGGTCGTGGTGTCATCCGTAAAGCAGTTGACGTGGCGATGCGCATGATGGGCGAACAGTTCGTGACTGGTGAAACCATTGAAGAAGCACTGAATCATGCTAAACCGCTTGAACACAAAGGCTTTCGCTATTCATACGACATGCTGGGCGAAGCTGCTCTCACCGATCATGATGCTGCACGTTATTTTAACGATTACACACAAGCCATTCATGCGATCGGCAAAGCCGCTCAAGGTAAGGGCGTGTATGATGGTCCAGGAATTTCGATTAAGTTATCTGCACTGCACCCTCGTTATCAACGTGCTCAAATTGCACGTGTACATGATGAGCTTTATGGAAAAGTCTTTGAACTGGCACAACTGGCGAAACGCTATGACATTGGACTCAACATCGATGCAGAAGAAGCCGATCGTCTTGAAATCTCACTCGAACTTTTAGAACGATTGTGCTTTGAGCCAGAACTTGCAGGCTGGAAAGGTATTGGGTTTGTCATTCAGGCTTACCAAAAACGTTGTTTCTACGTGGTTGATTACGTGATTGATCTGGCCAAACGTAGCCAGAAACGTCTGATGATTCGTTTGGTAAAAGGTGCTTATTGGGACAGCGAAATCAAAAAAGCCCAAATCGACGGGATGAGCGACTACCCTGTATTTACACGTAAGGTTCACACCGATTTATCATATATTGCGTGTGCCAAAAAATTGCTGGACGCACCAGCGTATATTTATCCGCAATTTGCAACACACAATGCACAGTCATTAGCCACCATTTACCATCTGGCAGACCCGAGCAAGTATTATGCAGGTCAGTATGAGTTCCAATGCTTACATGGCATGGGAGAGCCGCTATACGAGCAAGTCGTAGGTTCGCGTAGCGACAATAAACTCGGTATTCCATGTCGTATTTATGCACCAGTGGGTAACCATGAAACCTTACTCGCCTACTTGGTACGCCGCTTGCTCGAGAATGGTGCCAATACCTCTTTTGTTAACCGTATTGCCGATCAAAGCCTAAAAATCGAAGCATTGATTCAATCACCATTTGATGAAATTCATGCCACTGCCAAGCGTGAACAACGCATTGGTCTCAAACATCCTGCTATTGCACTGCCACATGCATTATATGGCGATGCACGTCAGAATTCGAAAGGCTTTGATCTTACCGATGACAGCAGCCTGATCGCCTTAAATGAAACGGCACAGGCATTGCAGCATCAGGTGTGGAACAGTCAGCCCTTGCTTGCAGATGCATCGCATGAGTTTGACGTTACACCACAGGCCATTTTAAACCCTGCTGTTCATGCAGATTTGGTCGGTTATGTACAAGAAGCAACTGAAACACATGTTGAGATTGCTTTACAGGCAGCAATACAAGCACAAATCGGTTGGTCAGGCACCCATAAAAGTGAACGCGCAGTAGCATTAAAGCGTGCAGCAGACTTAATGGAAGACCGCATGCAGGCGCTCATGATCCTTTTATGTCGCGAAGCTGGTAAAACGTATGCCAATGCGATTGCCGAGGTACGTGAAGCCGTCGATTTTCTACGTTACTACGCGACCCAGATCGAGAGCATCAATGAATCTACAACGATTCGCCCACTGGGTACAGTGCTCTGTATTAGCCCTTGGAACTTCCCTTTAGCAATTTTTTCAGGTCAGATTGCAGCTGCCTTGGTGGCTGGTAACTGTGTCATTGCAAAACCTGCCGAGCAAACGCCTTTAATTGCTGCTGAAGCAGTGCGCATCTTGCATGAAGCGGGTGTTCCACGTGCTGTGCTGCAACTACTGCCAGGGCGTGGTGAAACGGTTGGTGCTAAGCTTAGTTCAGATGATCGTGTTCAGGGCATCATGTTTACCGGTTCGACTGAAGTCGCGAAAATTTTGCAAAAGACAGTTGCCAAACGCGTTTCACCGACTGGCGAGCCTATTCCGCTGATTGCGGAAACGGGCGGTCAAAATGCGATGATTGTCGATTCATCGGCCTTAACCGAACAGGTGGTGCTAGATGTCGTCAACTCGGCATTTGACAGCGCCGGCCAGCGCTGCTCTGCACTTCGTATTTTATGTGTGCAAGAAGACAACGCTAAAGTGTTAATTGACATGCTCAAAGGTGCGATGCAACAACTTTTGGTGGGTAATCCGTTTATTTTGAAAACGGATATTGGCCCTGTGATTGATGGCGAAGCCAAACAAACCATCGATCAGCATATCCAAAAAATGCGCAGCAAAGGCTATCCGGTTCATCAGCTTGCTTTAAATCAAGATGCCAAAAGCCAATTGGTGCTACAAAACGGAACGTTCGTACTGCCAACCCTAATTGAACTTCCAAATCTCGATGATTTAGAACGCGAAGTATTTGGTCCGGTATTACACGTTATTACCTATAAGCATGGCGAAATTCAGGCTTTACTTGAGCGGATCAACGCCAAGGGCTATGGTTTAACCATGGGACTTCACACTCGAATTGATGAAACAATCAATACCGTGGTGGAACATGCAGAAGTCGGCAACCTATACATCAACCGTAATATCGTAGGTGCTGTGGTGGGAGTACAACCTTTTGGCGGAGAAGGCTTATCGGGTACTGGGCCTAAAGCCGGTGGACCGCTTTATGTATACCGCTTGATGAATAGCTGTTCAGAAAAAAGCTTAAGTGTGCCTTTTGGTGTGCAGCCAGACCATCATATTCGCGCTGAACGTCCAAAACTGTTTAATGAGCTGCTGAGTTGGGCTAAACAGCATTTACCTGAAGCGAACTTCCCTGCAATTGATACAGTTAGCGTAGGTCAAGCGTTTGATCTGCAAGGCCCGACTGGCGAAACCAACCGCTACATGATGCTACCGCGCAAGCGTGTTTTGACGGTTGCAACGAATCATGTCGATGTCGTGCATCAAATGCTCGCGATTTTTGCAGTACAAAGCGAAGTGGCCATTTTGCAAGGTCACAGTTTTATACAAAGTTATGCTTCAAAATTGCCTCGGGCGATTCGTCAGGCAATTATTGAAATTGGTCATATCGAGCATGGGGATTTCGATGCTGTCTTGCATCACGGTACTCCCGATCAACTGGCAAAATTGCAAACACAAGTTGCAGCACGTCAAGGAGCTATTGTGGGCATTACGCATATGCAAGATTCAAGTGTCCGTATCCCACTTGAGCGACTATTGATTGAACATGCAATCAGTATTAACACGGCTGCTGCTGGAGGTAATGCCAGCTTGATGACCATTTCGGAATAGATGATTATTTCAAAATAAAGGTCTTTTCACTAAAAGCACGCCAAGTGAGAAACATGGCGTGCTTTTTTACATTGAGCGCATTAAAAATATTATGGCTGTGCTTAAAGCCATGATAAGTTTTCTCCCTGATAGTTGCTTTTTTTGCTACTATTTGCGCTTTGACGATTCTTGTTATTTTTCATATTTATGTCTCAAACGTATCAGCAACAGCTTCAAGATAAAATTGAACGAATCACCCGCCAATTTCAGGAATTTAATGCGCCAACATTGGAAGTATTTGACTCGCCAGAGCAAAATTTTCGTATGCGTGCCGAGTTTCGTATCTGGCATACCGAAAATGATTTGTTCTATGCCATGTTTGAACGCGCAGACGAAGGCAAAAATAAAGCTGTGGTACGTGTTGATACGTTTCCAATTGCTGATCAAAGCATTAATGCACTCATGCCTGTTTTACTGGCAGAGCTTAAGGCGAATGCTGTGCTATCACAGCGTATTTTTGAAGTCGATTTTTTGGCGACACTGAGTGGTGAAATGCTGGTTACGCTGATTTATCATCGTAAACTAGACGCTGACTGGGAAGCTGCGGCCAAAGCACTGGCAGATCGACTCAATATCAAAATCATGGGACGTAGCCGTGGTCAGAAAGTCATTATCGGTGATGACTATGTGGTAGAGCAATTACAGGTTCATGGCCGCACTTTTAAATACAAACAAATCGAAAGCAGCTTTACTCAGCCAAATGCCATTGTTTGTCAAAAGATGCTCACTTGGGCCTGCGATACCATTCAGGGTGAAAATCAGGATTTGCTTGAACTCTATTGCGGAAACGGTAATTTTACCTTGCCGCTTTCATTACATTTCAATCGTGTGTTGGCCACTGAGCTTGCAAAAAGTTCTGTTTATGCTGCGCAGTGGAATATTGCACAAAACCAGATTAATAACATCCAAATTGCTCGACTTTCGGCCGAAGAGTTTACTGAAGCCTATCGCGGTGAACGTAGTTTCAGACGCCTACAAGAAGCGCAAATCGAGCTTGATGATTATCAATTTGATACGGTTTTTGTCGATCCACCACGCGCCGGAATTGATGATGAGACTCTTAAACTTCTGCAAGGTTTTGAGCGTATTTTATATATCTCGTGTAACCCAGATACCTTATACGACAACTTAAAAACCCTGACTCAAACACATCGAATTAGCCGCTTCGCTTTGTTTGATCAATTCCCGTTTACCCATCATGTTGAATCGGGTGTATTACTCGAAAGAATTTAAACAATTTATTGCATTGTAAAGAATAATGAATAGGTTATAGATGTAACCTATTCTTCTTTAATCATTTTTTATAGTTAAAAATCAAATTAAATCAAAGATCAAGCCCCTAGCCTTGTCATAATTTCGTTAAATTTTAAATTTATCATCGGAAAATTTAGAGTTTGATTGTTGCTTTTATCACTTTGGTCATCTTGTATTTTTATTTAATTTGGCTATATTTCGAGCTATGTTAAGTTGATTATGAAGGCTCTATGAGTTTTTGGCATAAACTGTTCTCATCAGATGAGATCAATAACGAGCATAAAAACCAAATTGCTTGTGTTGAAAACGATTGTTCTTGCAAAACAAACGAGCAGCTCGTTGCTGCTTTGGCAAAAGCAACTGATGAAGATATCATCAAAGGAATTAAAAAGGTTTTGGTGTCTCGCGGTTACAGCCGTAAAGAGTTGAATGAAATAAATCATCGTCCGGTGCAATAGCCATTTTACCTGTGTAAATTGATTGCATGATCCAAAAAAGCTGATATCTAAACAGATGTCAGCTTTTTTGTTTTCTAGGCGTTTGTTTAATGATTTTAAAATATACAAGCTCATCAAAGTCGACTTGACTTCATGAGCAGGGTCACGTAGAAATCACTCACTTTGTTCATGTTTATGGATCTTTAATGGCTAAACGTAAATACCAGAAAGAACTTTTTTCTGTACGCAGAATTGATCGCGAATGGTGGGTTGTGCAACAAGTAGATCCAACAGTAGCAGTAAAAAAAGTAGAAAAAACACAGACACGCTGTGTCGCAAATCAATATGCCGATGATTATGTCGAGAAGTATTATGTCGACTTGTATCTGAAGCAGCAAATGCAAGCTGCATCTAAACCACATTAAAATAAAAAAACCCATAGCACTGGCTATGGGTTTTGAGGATCACGCTGTAATACTACCTCTGGTAGTGATGATTATTATTGTTTTATTATTGAAGAGCCTTCTCGAACTCTTCGGAAATCATCATATAACAAAAAAACAATAAACGCAAACAATTCTCATTATCAAATTCAAATTATTTTATCTTTTTTATTGATCAAGGAATTGTTTACTTTAAGATAAGGTACGTTTTTATTCTAAAAAACATCTTCCACTCAACGATTTTAGAGATGAGTACAATATTTCATGGGAAATCTTGAAGCTTTTAAAGCGTTATTTTTAGGTTTTATCGAAGGATTAACAGAATTTTTACCGATTTCGAGTACAGGACATTTAATCTTATTTGGTCATTTAATTGACTTTCATTCCGATAGCGGTCGAGCATTTGAAGTCGTAATCCAGTTAGGTGCCATTCTCGCGGTGTGCTGGCTGTACAGAAAAAAAATTATCGATTTGGTGAAAGGCTTTTTTAGCGGTGATGCCGAAGCACGACATTTTACGTTTAGCGTTCTGATTGCTTTTTTCCCCGCGGTGATTATTGGCGTATTGGCCGTCGATTTTATTAAATCGGTGTTGTTTAGCCCAATGGTTGTGGCGGTGGCGCTGATTGTAGGTGGACTCATTATTTTCTGGGTTGAGTCTCGTGACTTTAAGCCATCTACTACCGAAGCCACACGCATTACTTTCAAGCAAGCTATCATTGTGGGTTTTGTGCAGTGTATTGCCATGATTCCAGGCACATCTCGTTCAGGTGCAACGATTATTGGTGGTATGCTTTCAGGTTTATCTCGTAAAGCAGCGACCGAATTTTCGTTCTTCTTGGCCATGCCAACCATGCTGGGTGCAGCCACCTATGACCTCATGCGTAATGCCAGTATTTTAACATCAGACAATATGCTCAATATCGGGCTTGGATTTGTTGCAGCTTTCATTTCTGCATTGTTTGTGGTCAGAGCACTGGTTCGATTTGTTGAGAAGCATACTTTACGCGTATTTGCTTGGTACCGGATTGCACTCGGTGCCATCATCATGCTGGTGATGTTTTAAATATAAAAAAGCTCAGAGTATGCTCTGAGCTTTTTTTTTAAATTGCGATCAGCTTCACTACAATGTGCTGCGCCTCTTCAATTTCATCATAATGCGAATATTTGCGATTCAACTCTTTATACTTCAAACGAAAATTGCGCTGATTTAATGTTAACTGATCAGGGATTTTGTCAAAAAAATCTGCTGGCGCATCGAGCTGCTCTTCATGTAAAGGGGTTCCAAGCTGATAATCGTCCCCTTTAAGTACTACATATTTGACTGTTGTTCTCATTCAGATTTACCCATTTTTTTCACTCCTTTTCTTTTGTATTCTGTACTAAATTGAAAATGGTTCATAGCGTGATGACAATTTAAAACAATTCGATGAAAGCCGTTTATTTGATTTGTTGATTTAACCTGTTGCGCCTTATAACTACATCTTTATCTCATTTTGGTATTTTGCTGATTTTCTGCTACTCTTTTGCAGCTTTTTCTCCTAGCGCGATTTGTTCTGCAATAAAGCGCTATCGTGCCTGTTAATAAGGATAATTTTTGATGTCGAAGCCATCTGTTGAAGCATTGCGTCTTGTGGATTGTACGGAACAACAACATTCAACTGAGATTCTGGATATTCTCAATGATGCGATTGTGCATTCAACTGCATTGTACGACTACAAACCCCGCACGCAAGAAAGTATGGTGCAATGGTTTAAAACCAAACGTACACATCAATTTCCTGTCATCGGCGCAGTCAATGCGCAAGGTCAATTGATGGGCTTTGCAAGCTTTGGCACATTTCGGGCATTTCCGGCTTATAAATATACAGTCGAACACAGCGTTTATATTCACAAAGATTTTCGTGGCCAAGGCTTAAGCACCGTGCTGATGCAAGCGCTAATCGAACGAGCGAAAGCCGCTGATGTGCACGTGATGGTCGGATGTATTGATGCAACCAATGTAGCCAGTATTAAATTGCATGAAAAACTCGGATTTCGTTATTCGGGCACTATCACCCAAGCGGGATTTAAATTTGGACGCTGGCTCGATGCCTCGTTTTATCAGCTCACGCTAGAGACGCCAGTTGAACCATACGATGATGTTTAACGTTTTTTAACTTAATATTCAATAACGCAAGCTATACGTTTGATCACGATCTGACGTATAAATTTCACGCCCAGTTCACACCTTTTCACCTACCTTTGATTGATAAAGATAAATCAAGGGTGAACCCAATGATGAAAAGAATCACGACACTTGCCGTCTCGGCCATTACGATTTTGAGTCTGAGTGCCTGTAAAAGCATGCCAGCATATACCAGTGATTACACTAAAGCGCGTGAGCAAGTGAATGGTGTAGTGATGGATGATCAAAAAGCTATGGACATCGGCCAGCGATTTGTGGGTGCCTTTAATACCCTCGGTACACCGTCATTTGTGAAAAATGCCAGTAATCTATATGCCGATCAGCTTTACATCAACGATACTTTATCTCAGTTTTCCAATAAGCAAGAATTGGTGAAGCATTTTGAAGGCATGAACAAACGCGTGAGCAACGTGACCGTAAAACTCATCAGCGCGACCCGTCATGAAGACTCCGCATATATTCACTGGCACATGGCCTATGACTTCAAGATGTTCGGTAGTACCAAAACTATGGACTCCTACGGTATCAGCGAAATTAAAGTGAATCCGCAACAACAGATTATTTTCCAGCAAGATTTCTGGGACCCTGCTAACGGCTTATTCCGTTCATTACCTGTATTTGGAGGAGCTTACAAATGGGTACTACCATTCAAAAAATCGTAATTGGTAGTGTGTTGGGCGTGTCATCATTATGGATGACACAAACAGCATCGGCCAGCGAATTAAAAAAATGCAGTACAGCACCAATTGTGGTGACGCTCAAAAATGTCGGTAAAGTCAGCTACTATGCGCAAGATTGTGCCAAGGCATGGAATACGCAGGATATCCGGCTTGACTTCTACTACACCCGTGATATTCCAGAATGGGCATTTAAAAAAGCGGCCACACATTTTCTGGAAAAAAATATTTCTGGCTTTAGCAGTAAATCCCCTTTGAACCAGATTACCGCGCTCTATCGGCCAGTAAAATCGGGAGATTTGTATAGCATTGGCTATCAAATGCAAAATCAGAAACTGGATCTGGTTTTAAACAATAAACCGCTTGGTTCAATTACCGATCCGCATGCCAATGATTATTTTAAAATTTGGTTTGGTGCAGCGCCATTTAATGCTAAGTTAAAACAACAACTTCTCAATTAATGGATTCGCTTCATCTTATGAGCCATCATTTTATACTCATGGTCGAAGACCATTTTGAGCTGGCTGCAACGGTTTGTGAGTTTTTAGAGGCGCATGGTTACGTGGTTGACCATGCGCGTAACCTTGACGCTGCCAAAAACTTCTTAAAGTCACAGCCTTTTCATTTGCTTTTATTAGACGTGAACTTACCAGACGGTACAGGCTACCAGCTTTGTGACTGGGTGCGAAATGATCAAGGACTGGATTTACCTGTACTCATGCTCACAGCGCGTGATACTGTTGAAGATAAACTTCAGGGGTTTTCTGCTGGTGCAGACGACTACTTGATCAAGCCATTTGACTTCAACGAACTGGTTGCCCGCATTCGTGCCCTCATTAAGCGTGCTTCTGGCGAGGTATCCAATAGCCAAATCAAAATACACGATCTTGTATTAGACACATCTACTCAGCGCGTCATAAGAAACGGTCATTCAATAGAACTGCCACCGATTCAGTTTAAATTACTCAAAACATTAATGCGTCAGTCACCTAAAGTAGTGACCAAGCAAGAACTGATTATGGAATTATGGGGTGAAGAAGAGCCTGAGAGCGATGCACTCAGAAGTCATATTTATAATCTAAGAAAAATGATTGATAAACCCTTTGAACAAAAACTATTACACACCGTTTCGGGAGTGGGTTTAAAGATTGCGATTGAACAAAGCGCCTCTTAACAAAGATAAACCACAACAATCAAACCTGTAGTATTTTGCAGCATTAACTCTGGATGGGTTAAAAGATAATATTGACGGTCGAACAGCTCTACGCGCCAGTTGAGCTGTTTACACAGTTTTTGCACCAGTTGTAAACCAATTCCATGCCCTTTTACATCGAGCTTCAACTGAGATTCATTGAGCTCTTGCACTTTGGCATCGTTGGGTAAATCCAATCCAATTCCATTATCGGCAATAATAAGGCTGTTTTTTTGCAAGATTATATCGATTTGGGTACCTTGCGAATAATTTAAAGCGTTACGCAAGATATTACTAAGCACCATTTTGGTCATGGAAGGATATAGCCAGCGCTTTTGCTCGGCTTCTTCGTACTGAATTTCAATATCAATGCCTTTGACTTGACTCATATCGGCCAGATCCATCACCAGATCATCGACGATTTTAGACAAATAATGATGTTCAGTATTTAGATTACTGGTGGTATTTCGCGCTATTGCCAAAAGTGTATCGACCAAAAGCTGCATGTCCTCAATGGTATTGTGCATACGCAGCAAGGATTTGTCTTGGCCAAACTTAACTTGGCATAACTGTAAATTGCCCTTTAAGATCGTCAGCGGTGTGCGCAGCTCGTGGCTTACATCCCCTGTAAACTCGCGCTCTCGGCGGATAAATTCGGTCAAAACTTGATGGTACTTTTCTAGCGCCTGCTTAAGGTATTCTGCTTCTAAATTGCCATTGGTACTGATTTGGGCAAATGGCGATTGCTCGGTTTGATGCGCCCAATCGATTTGTTCAAGCGCATTGGCCAATCGTGTAATAGGAGAAAAATAGCGCTTTGCCCGCCGGTTTGACCACCACAAAAAGCTGTATAAAACAGATAAGCTAAACATGAGTGGTGCAAGACCAAACAGCCAGATCAATTTATTGACGTTGCTTTCACCAAAAACCAGCAAGACATGCTGACCATTTTTCTCACCATAAACTGTCATACGATCTTTACCATCAATAAACATCCGGTTTACACCAGGCTTGAAGGTATAAGATTTAAAACGCGGCGGTGGGTTATTGGTGAGCCATCGATAGCCATACAAGTTTTTGGTATCGGGTAAATTCGCATTCGGGTTACGCTGAACGCGAATCCAGTAATGCTCCATCTCCTGCTCAAGGGCAGTTTTTAATAAAGAGCCTTTAATGACCCATGCGCTGCATGCCAAGCCCACCACAATCGACATTGCAATCAAAACAATCTGTAGCCAATAGTATCGATTAAACACATCAGCCACAGGATGATTGGAATGGTCGTTGCGGTAGAACTTCAACATATTTACAACTCAATAACAGCCAATTTGTGGGTTAGGCCGCCTTCTTTTTAAATAAGTAATGCCCAACGACCCACTCTTGACCTTGGTCAAATCCAAACAGCTCGGCACAGGCCATAAAGAATATGCGCCAGCGCTGCCACCATGCATCTGCATCTTGTGCATAAATTTTTTCAAACAACGGTTTGAGTTCAGTTTCATGCGCATCCATGTTTTCAAGCCATGCATTGGCAGTACGCTCATAGTGCTCACCTGACCACTGCCACTGCTGGCTGAGCTCTAAATGATCCTGAAAATGTAAGAATGTCGAGACCGACGGCATCAGACCACCAGTAAAGAAGTATTTCGACATCCAGTCATATTCGTTCTTAATTTCAAATGGATAATGCAAGAATCGATGACAGAAAATATGACACCATAATAAGCCATCATCTTTCAGCCATGTTTGAATTTTTTCAAATAAACGCTGGTAATTGCGCACATGCTCAAACATTTCGACCGATACCACGCGATCAAACTGCCCTTTTTCAAGTTCAAGTACATTCACATCACAGGTCAGGATTTCAATATTATTGAGTCCACGCTGTTTCGCTTGAGCCAAGATGTGTTGACGTTGTGTGGCCGAATTAGACACGCCCTTGATTGAGGCATTTGGGTAACGCTCTGCCATCCAGAGTGTAAAAGAACCCCAGCCACAGCCCAGCTCTAAAATCTGCTGACCATCCTTAAGCTGAGCGCGTTCACAGTATATCTGTAAAGCAAACTCTTCGGCTTCGTCTAGGGTGGTTTTGGCAGTCGGGAAGTAACATGCGCTGTATTTTAAGCACTTGCCCAATGCGGCCTGAAAAAATTCGGTCGGTAGTTCGTAGTGCTGCTCATTGGCTTTGTCGGTTTCAATGGCAATTTCACTGTGCTTGAGGGTATTCAGCACATCCATATAACGCTGGGCAGCCTGTTCAGGATCATAACGACCTTCCTGAATCAAACGTTTTTTACTGAGCGCACGAATAGCCGCACGAATGGCCTGATCGGGTACAAGGCCACTCTCGACCAGTTTGAGCGATTGTTGAATGATAAAATCCATATATTGACCTATTGTTTTGGTTTTCTAGGAATAAACATTGAAGTTCGTTGCTGATAGTCACGATAATTTTGACCACGGTTCTTTAACGCTTGTTGCTCACTAAATGGAATACCTGTGATGTAATACAAAAATAACCACATCAGCAGCGGATAAATCCACAGCACGTATACACCCACTGCCAAGCCTAAAATCGGGTAAGCAAACCAATGCAACCATTCAAAAAAGTAGTTGGGATGCCGAGAGTATCGCCATAAACCCTGATCCATTGTTTTGCCACGATTGGCCTTGTCTTGCTTGAAACGGTAAAGCTGCTGATCTGCGATGCTTTCTCCGGCAAAAGCAACCAGCATGACAAGCGCGGCAACCAACATCGCGGGCAACATAAAGCCTGACCAGGCGGAAGCAGGCTGATTGAGCAACACCCACATTGGAGCGAAAAATAGCAGTACTAGACCTGCCTGAAACAAGAAAAAAAGTAAGAAGCCGACATGCTGGAACTTGCCCATGGCTCTGCGCATATTGGCATAGCGTGTGTCTTCTTCAGTCTCGGCAAGATAACGCCGAAACAAATGCTGAAACAGGCGTAAAAACCATGCACCGCTTAACACACCAATAAATAAACGAATAGCAAGTGGTGCGGTATCAATCAACCAAGCCGAAAGTAGGATATTGATCGCAATACAAAAACTCCATGCGACATCAACAATTCCCACGCGACGATTGAAGGTTGCAACCAGCCAACATATCAGCATGATCGCAACATCTAGAATAACCAGATTCCATAGCATCACTGATCTCCTTCATTTCCAGATCGATCTCAATATGGACTGGCTTCAAATAGCATATGCACATCGCTAATAACGCCTTCTCTGAAGCCCCCTTCGCAGTAACAGAGGTAAAAATCCCACATACGAATGAAGCTTTCATCGAAACCAAGTGCAAGTACGTCTGCTTTAGCTGCTAAAAAGCGTGCTCGCCAATGATGAATGGTTTGGGCATAGCTTAAACCAATATCATCGAGCTGTTTCAGACGCAGTTTTTGGGTTGATGCTGCCAAAGTCATGACGCTGATAGACGGAATAAAACTGCCCGGGAAGATATACCGCTTAATGAAATCGACTGTATTAATGGCTTTTTCATAGCGTGCATCTTCAATGGTAATTGCTTGAATCAGGGCCAGACCATGCGGTTTAAGAAGATTGCGGCACTGGTTAAAATAAGTTGGCAGGTACTGCTCGCCCACCGCCTCAATCATTTCAATTGAAACCAGTTTGTCGAATTTGCCTTCAAGAAGACGATAATCCTTAAGCTGTACATCAACTCGATGGCTTAAACCAGCCGCTTCAACGCGTGCCACTGCTTCATCATATTGCGCTTGTGAAATGGTAATCGTGGTGACTTTACAACCATAATTTTGAGCGGCGTAAATTGCAAAGCCCCCCCCAACCGCTTCCAATTTCGACCAGATGATCGAGCGGTTTAAGCTGGAGTTTTTGGCAAATCTGCTCTTTTTTCAAATCAGATGCCGTTTCAAGCGTCATGTGCTCATCGGTAAATACCGCACTTGAGTACATCATCGAGTCATCGAGAAATAGCTTAAAGAAGTCGTTGCTTAGATCATAATGCTCGGCAATATTTTTACGACTACCCGTGATTGAATTTTGTCGTGATTTGTACCAGAGTTTTAATAAGCTTTGGCTTGCTTGTGCCACCACGTTTTGATTGATTTTATCGAGTACATGTCGGTTACGCGATAAAATCTGAATGAGCTCGACCAAGTGGTCGGTGGTCCAGTCACCGCGAATATAACCTTCGGCGGTACCAAGTACGCCATTTTTAAATATCAGTTCAATCAGTGCCGGATTATGCACCTCAATGGTGGCATGAAGATCTGAGGGCTCACCCACAGTTCCGTTCCACACACCGCGAAAAGTAATCTGACCGTGCTGTATTTTAAGAAGCCCTCTTAAAATCAGCGGTAATGTATCTTGTTCACCGTAAAGAAATGTCTTAATCATGGGTTATATATCCTTATTCTTTTTTGGGTGACGATAAAATGGAACTTTCTTGCGCCACAACTGGAAGGCTTGTAAATAAATCGAAGCTAACATTTTAAAAGGCTCCACACTATAACGAAGAGCATATCGATATTGCTGTGAAGGAAACGTGATGGGGTCTAAGGTGAAATTCATCGTGGCATCGAAGATCAGTTGTTGCTGTTCATAAAGCTGCATATGAATCACGTTTTGTATATTTGAATGGCTGAATTTCCACTGATATGCCAGTGCCATAGGCATAAACGGCGACACGTGAAATGCCTTATCAAACTTAAACTGATAGCTCTTAAAATGCTGAATCTGTGCGTCTTGCTCGCGGCAATCATGCACATAAACTTGACGCTCATTCCAAGGCGTATTGGTAATTTCACTCAAAATAAACTGAAGCTGTTGATCACGATTAAAAACGTAATAAAACACCACCGAATTAAAGCGAAATCCGAAATAACGGGGTAAAGCCAATACCCGAATTTCCCAGTCGGCCCGAGCAACGAAATTGGCATGTTCCAAAATTGCTTTTTTGACTCGTTCTCGAATACTACCGCTATACATCGTCAAGAAATCATCAGGCTTTATGCTCAAAATATTCCAGCGCCGTACCGACCATAATTTACATGTTTGAGCGTCGTGTTCAATTTGATCTGGATTGAACCACAGATAGGTCAGCTCAGATTCAAAAGCATGTGATTTTGGTGAATAACGGCGGTGGCGAATTTTTGCAGGCGCACGTGCAAGTGAGGTCCAGAGCATCTGTAACTCCTTGTGCGATTAAGCATCCACCTGAATTTGATCGACAACACGCTGAGCACTTCGGGCACCATCTTCATGAAAGCCCCATCCCCAGTAGGCACCACAAAAAGACGTTCGATTGACCCCGCTAATTTCTGACCAGCGTAACTGTGCATCAATCGCAGGTCGGTCAAATACCGGATGACGATAATGCCGTGTCACGAAAACCTGTTTCGGGTTAATCGGCATGTTCGGATTGAGTGTAGAAAAAATCTGAGATGAACATGACAAATTTTGTAGACTGTTCATCCAGTAAGTAAAACCATAGTGCACTTTGGCACCTGATTCTTTTGAATGCTCAGGCGTCACATGGACATGCCAACTGGCCCACTGACTGCGCGATTTCGGCATAATCGAAAGGTCTCGATGCACCACCATGGTATTGTCTTGATAACTAAAACTACCCAGAATATCTTGCTCAAGCGGCGTTGCGTCATGCAGCAACGGCAAACAGTCATCTGCATGCGCCGCAAAGATGACCCAGTCAAAATTCAAGACCTGATCATCTGTATGAATTTCGACATGATCGTCAAAACGCTTTACCTGCTGTACAGTCGTATGCTGCCAAGCAATATTGTTGCACTGCGATTGAATGGCTCGAATATACGTTGCAGAGCCACCCTTCACTGTTTTCCATTGTGGACGGTCTTTAAGCTGTAGCATTCGATGATGCTGAAAAAAACTGACCACGAATTTATACGGAATCTCACCGACTTGCTCAACCGGACTCGACCATAGCGCACCGCACATCGGATATAAATGCTCTTCACGAAATGCGTCTGAATAACCATGCTGATCGAGATATGCCTCAATCGTCATTTCAGAATCGACTTCATCTATGTTTAACGCCTTGTTGGCTTCATAAAAACGAAGTAAATCCGAGATCATGCTTCTAAAACGCGAATTTGCAAAATTCTGTGGCCGGGTAAATAACGACCATTTTTTAGAAGGATTGTATTGTAAACCACTCACCAGATTGTTTACTGAAAAGCTCATGTCACTGTCTTGAGCACTTACGCCGAGTTCGTTCAGCATCGCACAAAACAATGGATAATTGTGGGCATTAAAAACGATAAATCCACTATCAACTGCCACATGACGGCCATCGACAAACAAGTCATGAGTATCGGTATGACCGCCAAAATACGCATTTTTTTCGAAGATCGTGACGTCGTGATGTTTTGAAAGCTTCCATGCGGCATACATGCCGGAAATACCAGACCCAATAATGGCGATTTTCATCGAACTTCTTCACTCTCAATTTTTTCTATATTTAGTTGTTTAAATTCACGAGACGAGACATGTTGACGCGCTGCATAAACACGCTCTGGGACGTCTTTAATGCCCCACACCAGCCCCATCCAAGACATGATTTTAAGCAGGTAATAGGTAATATCTATTTGCCACCAAAAGAAGCCTTGGCGTGTACTTCCTGCATAATAGTGATGATTGTTATGCCAACCTTCACCTAGAGTAATCAACGACAAGAACAAATTATTGCGGCTTTCATCGTCTGTATTAAAATCACGTGAACCATAGCGGTGTGCCATGGAGTTGATACACAAGGTCGCATGCGTGAGCAGTACTGTTGAAATCACAAAGCCCCAGACCAAGAGCTGTAGGCCATTGGTGCCAAGTTGAGGTGCATAGACTGCCAGTGCCTCACCCAATGCATAGATACCAATCACAGTAAACACCACCACAGGTAAACTAAAACGATCTAGCCAGATGAGTTCTGGAAACTTGAGCCAATCTTTAATGATGTTTTTACGCGTACCAAAATTTTCTTCATTTAAAAACCAGCCCACATGGCTATACCAAAAGCCTTTGGTCGATGAATGTGGATCTTGGTCGGTGTCGGTGAAACGATGATGATAACGATGGTGCGCCGCCCACCAAAGAGGCCCGCGCTGTGCACTCATGGTCCCAATTAAAGCAAACAGAAATTGAACCAGACGCGAGGTTTGAAAGGTTTTATGCGACAAATAACGGTGAAAGAATGCCGTAATGGCAAACATACGAATAAAATAGAAAAACACCATAAACAAGATGGCAAACCATGACACACCGACCCAGAAAGCCGCCAGACATGCTACATGCAAAACAATAAACGGAATAATTCTAAGCCATTGAGTTTGATGACGTTGACTTAAATTAGACGTGATTGTTTCTTGTGTGTTGTCTGTCGTCGACCAGCTATCGATCCATCGTAGAAAAAATTTAGACATTGATTCTTCCTGATCTGCAGCATTTCTCTCTATGGTGTCATTGTAGGAGATGCGATATGAAGTTTATGTGAAGCATTTCTCTTAAGAGTCGAACCGAGTCAGTGACTCGGCTTGACCTATGCATGACTCATTATTTTTGTGGAGTTTTGACCAACTTGGTTACATCATAGCCATAATCGCGCGCGGTTTGTAAATAAGATTGGTAGGTAGTTGTATCTAATTGTGGGTTACGTGACAAAATCCATAAGTATTTGTGTGATGGGCCACCGACTAAAACCGTTTGATAATCCGGATCAATCCGAAGTACCCAATAGTCGCCTTTGGTAAAAGGAATCCAGCGTAGACCTTTTGGTAAGAAACTTACTTTAAGTTTGCTGTTACCTGCATTTTGAGGATATGCAACACCTTCCGAACGAATCATCTCGCCAGATTGGGTGCGACAGCTATTAATGACTGCAACAGTCTTATCTGCATTGAGTGCATAGGTTGCAGAAGTATCACTGGCACATTTGCGCTGGAAATAGACTGGCAAATGCGCGATCTCATACCATTTTCCGGTATATTTATTGATATCGATCTGCTCTACGGCTTTCGGTGCTTGCGTTTCAGCGTGCGCTGCAATGGCGCCAAAAATGCTAGAACATACAACAGTTGAAATGGCTAATGTTTTACTCAAAGATTTCATGAAATTCACCTTATGTTTTTTCTATATTTTTAAAATACTGTATGTGTATGTGAATAAAGCGTGAAATGTACAACATCACTTATGTTTGTGGCATCACATTTTCATCATTTATGAGGTATTGTAACTAGCTTAAAGCATTTTAAACAACTGATAAATCTAAATTTTAAGATTTTAAAGATAAATCACCAAACAAACACTTCTGCTCGAGCTAATGAAAAACTATCTTCGCCAAAGCATCCACATTTGTACTACACTCACAAAGAGATACTCATGTTTTGAGTATTTGGATAAATTATAAGGACATATGCATACGTTATGGATATTGATGATGAGCTAACGCTTAAAAAGATTCAGATTTTTTTAGCGTTTATGCGCTGTGGAAATTTAACAAAAACTGCAATTGAAATGCAGATCAGCAATGTCAGTGTGCATAAGGCATTACACTCTTTGGAAAGTGCGCTACGTTGTCCTTTGTTTAAACATGAAGGCCGAAGCCTAATTCCTCTCAAAAGTGCTTATGTCTTGCAAGAAAATGCACAAAAACTAGTCCAAGACATGATTACGACTGTGAATAAAACCCGTGAAGCGGCTGGCTTTGCAGCGAAGGTTTTGCATCTCGGTTCGTTATATTCGCTCACCGTAAATACGATTCCAAATGTGATTAGTCGTCTGAAGCTGCGTCGAGGCGAACTCGATATTCAATTGCTCTTAAGTTCGAATCTAGATTTGGTTAAAAAGCTGAAATCGACTGAACTCGATGCAATTATCGTGGCCTTGAACGCCACCACAGACGATCCAGATTTTGAAAGTTTACCGATGTTTGAGGATAAAATTTTCTTAGCCGTCAATAAAAACTCAGCGCTTGCCAATATGCATGAGGTGGATTTGGCTAGCTTAAAAGATGAAACCTTTTTAACTTTGTCAAAAGGATTTGCTACACGCAGTGATAGCGATGAAGTTTTCGAAAATGCAGGGATTGACCCTAAAGTGTTTTTGGAAGTGAGCGATATTTTTACTCTGATTAGTATGGTCAGTACCGGCGTTGGACTCGCCCTTTTACCTGGTCGAATCTCGACGATTCACGAAAGCTCAGTGAAACTCATTCCATTAAAAGATGCAAAACAGATTAAACAAGAAATTGGTTTGGTTTTTTTAAAAAGTAAGGAGCGTGATCCAAATCTGCTGGCTTTAATTGCAGAATGTCGCATGTTTGCAAAACAATACTTACATTCATAAATTGTCGGCAACTGGTCAATAAAAACCACTTGCCGAAGTTTCTTTTTAAGTGCATCAACCAAAAATTGCATTGACTGTCAGGAAAAAAACTGACGGACCGAGTAAGCATCCGAGTCCTGTATAAAAGGTTGCGACCAATGCGCCATATGGAACCAATCTGACATCTGTACCTGCCAAACCTGCTGCTGTACCACTGGTTGTTCCGGCCAAGCCACCAAATACCATTGCTGAACGTGGGCTTTTCAAATACATGAATTTTGCCAGTAACGGTGTCCCCACCATAAAAAACACCGATTTAATTAAGCCAATCGCAATTGAAAGCGCAATCACATCAGAGCTTGCCCCTATTGCAGTGCCCGTAATTGGCCCGACAATATAAGTCATCGCACCCGCACCGATCGTGGTCATTGAAACAGGATCTTTATAACCTAAACACCATGCCACAATTACACCAATTGCAAAAGGTACAACGCATCCAAGCATCAGTGCGATTAAACCGACCTTGCCGGCTTTTTTGACTTCTTTTACATCTACTTCAAACGCAGTTGAAGCAATCGCAAGATCACGAATCATGGCACCACCCAATAGTGCAAATCCTGAAAAAATTGCAATATCAGAAATACCTTTGGTGCCATGTGTATACACGCCAGCAAAATATGCGACCACCAACCCTAAAGTAATTGCAATCGCTGAACTTTGTAATTTACCTTTAGTCAGATATTTAGATAAAAGATGTGAGACAAACATCATCAAACCTGTGATCGCCAAGGCGGTCACTAGCGCATTCTTGGTGAGTACTGCAATTAATGTATCCATGTTGAAACTCCTTTTCTTTATTCAGTTCTTTTTATGCTGTTTTTTCGACTCTTTCGATTGTCCATTCATATGTTTCATAGTCGCCACTAATACGATTGAGATAGCGAATCACCAATACGGTTCCGACCAATGAAGCCACTGAAACAATAATCCCGAGCACACCGCCTGATAGTGCAGCCACCACATTTTGTCCCGCGGACATCGCCACAACAATCGGAATATACATACCAGACCAGTACAACACACCAAACTGTGTCACTTGAGGTAGATAGCCTTTTTTTGCCAACAATTCTTTCGTCAGAATAAGCAAAATCATTGAAATGGCTACACCACCGACATTGGCTTTTACTCCAAGTAACATTCCAAGCGTATTACCCAGATAATCGCCGAGTAAGTGACAAATCGCTAAAATCGCTGTTCCATAAATAATCATTTTTAACGTCCTCTATCCATTGAGTTTCTTCATTTTTTGATAACTTCAAATGCATCCTTGCTGGATGTGCATCGCCGTCATCAGACTTTCCAACTGTGTATTCTGAAAGGACAATACGGTTCCTTCTTTGAACGTTTTTTTTGCCAAGCCAGTTAAGACATTTCCTGGCAATGCTTCAATGTGCAATCGGGCGCCTCGCTCCCATGCAGCGCGCACGGTATTGTCCCAACGAATCATCCGGCACATATTAGACACGATATCGTCTACGATCTGCCGATCCGTAGGCAATATTCTGGCGCTTGTACCACTTAAATATTTAATGCTGGGTTGTTGTGTACGAATTCCCTCCATTATCGTCGCCAGTTGCTGTGCCTGTTGTGTAAGTAATTCACAATGCGATGGCACACTGATTTCGACTTTTTTACATACAGCGCCATTTTGCTGTGCAAG
Source organism: Acinetobacter sp. 243_ASPC (assembly GCF_001054715.1). Lineage (NCBI taxonomy): Bacteria > Pseudomonadati > Pseudomonadota > Gammaproteobacteria > Moraxellales > Moraxellaceae > Acinetobacter > Acinetobacter sp. 243_ASPC. The sequence continues at coordinate 24,809 of NZ_JVOR01000111.1, forward strand.
TGAACCCACTGCTTGCATGGCGTTTATTTCACCCGAAATTACAATTTGGGTTTCGGTATTAATATTGGCAATATAAACTTCAGCGTGTGTTGATTTTACGGCGTTTACCCACATCTCGACACGCGCTTGATCTGCACCCAAAATGGCCGTCATACCATATCCAGAAGGATATGCTTCCTGCATGAGTTGTCCGCGCTTCGCAACCAGTTTTAATCCATCTTCAAATGTTATCACCTTGGCGGTCGTGGCTGCGGCCCAAGCTCCAATTGAAAGTCCAGCAACAAATTGGGGCTGGCCCGCATGTTCTTGTAAAAGTGCCGCACTCACCACGCCGGCAATATATAAACAAATTTGTACGGCATAGGTCGATTTCAGTGCATCTGGCTGATCAAGCAACAGCACCTCTTGATCTAAAACATCAGAAGCTTGCTGAATATAATGTTGCACAAGATGATGCTGAGGCAGGTCGTGCAACATATTCGGATGCTGCGCGCCTTGTCCCGGAAATACCCAAATTGTGCTCATATCGATTCTTCCTTACTGCCAAGGGTTTTCAATCAATACCGCAGCATTCGATTGCTTAAGCAGTACTTTGCCAGTCGTCCTTGCCCATTCCTTTAAGGCAACGCCACCCCGCGGTGTTTGTAATTGCACATCTATTTTCAAAGCCAATTGATCTAACTGCTCTAGTAACCATGTTGCTTGTTTCTTGCACATCGCTTCCGGTGTACGGATAATCAGATCAATATCACTTTGCGGCGTAACGGTTTTCAATCCGGTTGCCAGCTCAAAACCGACGCTCCCGGTATATCCCCAAGCCCAACCTGATTGCTGCATCAGGATATTTATTTGCTCAAGCCGATCTTTTAAATGTGGAAATAGATTTAAATCAACATGTGCCAATTGTTCCGGTTGCACACATTTTGTAATTGCATTGTAATGCAAATGTGTAGCAAAGCGCTCACCGCGTGATTTTCCTCGAATTCCGACGGGAATCATCTGATTGATCATCACATCACGTCGAACCACTACAGGATGGCCATGTGATACAGCCGCAATCACCCACTGAGGTACGTTATGACCCAGCATTTGCGGTGTCATACCCCAGAGTAAATCATGTGGCTGTATCGAATTCATCATGACCACTGCGCCTTCATTAACTCACGAACACGCAAAGAGGCTTGACGATTTTGAGCTTGCAAGCGATGCGATAAATCACAGCGCCCCTGCTGCGGAATATCCTCAAAAGCTCCTGCGATTGACTGAGTCACAGACGCTAAGTCATGTTGGGTTGGATCTTCAGCCGATTCCACCTCAATTAGACCCGATAATAATCCTAAAGAAGCATAGCTTTCGATGTCATAAGCCATGGGTGGAATACGCTGAGCCAGATGCTCAAGTTCTTCAACCGTACGCAAGGTCACGCGCGCAGCAGATTCTTTGCCCATAGCATGTACCATAACGCCAGAATCTTTGAGCGCTAGTATCCGATTGGCCTGATAACCATGCGCCAAAAAAGCACCAGACATTGATTTACCTACTAGCAGGCTCACTACTGCATGTCCTGCAAGACGAGCACGTGCATAGCTGTCTACGGCTGCGGCCAAGGCCTGATGAATTCCTAAACTTTCTTCGCGTCTGCCATATGCCTGACTCGGTACATCTACCAAACAAAGAATGCCGCGCTTTTTAGATGCATCTTGATCTTGTTCGATCAGCTGGTTTACTGCATGGGCAAGCCCCCAACCTTCAAGTAGTCCCACCTCCCCATTACGCGCGCGTGGAAAACGATTTTGAGTGTCTGCCGTTATGCAAAATACCCGAACGATCTGGTTATTGATCTTGCCTTCGGCAATCTGCAACGATTCAATTCCGCTTTCGATTCGCTCAAAATTCTGGGTCAGTCGATCGAACCATACTTTCCCTCGAGTAGCCTGTTTGATTGCATTAACATCCATATTCATGCTTTTTCTCCCTGATACAATGCCTGTACTTCTGCCGGACTGATCTGCTGCGTGGTATCTAGGTGCTGAAGCTTTTCTAAGTAGTGTTCTGCTTGCATGCAACGAGGTCGTTGTGGTGAACCTTGCTGAATAAATTCGATGATCTGTGCCTTAATTTGCTCGCGGTTGTCATCGATATAGGCATCGATCAGACCAGTTTTAAAGCGCTGTTCACCCCCACAGATACTCCAAATAAATGGACGATCTTTGGCGTTATACTCTTGTAAACCCGCTTCTTGCTCAATGACTTGCGGACCATTTAGTCCCAGGCGCCCTTCTTGTGTCATGATCAGGTAACTGCATAAACCTGCAGCAATTGACATACCACCAAAGCAACCAACACTTCCGGCAATCACCCCGATGACAGGTTGATGCTGACGTAACGCAACGATTGCAGCCTGAATTTCTGCAATTGCTGCCAATCCAAGATTGGCTTCTTGTAACCGAACCCCCCCCGTTTCGAGCAATAAAATCGCGACGGTAGGAATGTGATTGCGGTTGTCTTCGACGGCAAGCTCTAAAGCGCCTGCAATTTTAGCGCCTCCAACTTCACCAAGACTTCCTCCCTGAAACACACCTTCAATTGAAATGACCACCGCTGGCCGACCTTCAAGCGTCCCCTTGATCACTACAACGCCGTCATCGGCTTGCGGCACGATATTTTGTTTGATTAACCACGGCGACATGACACGTGCAAAAGGATCGAGCAGTTCTTTTTGAGATGTTGCATCGAGTAGGCTTTTGGCACGCTGGCGAGCATCAAGCTCAATGAAACTCTGTTTTTTTAGTAAATAATCGATATCAGCCATGTTGCACCTCTTCAAAAGCCTGCTCGAGTCTTAAACGGACAACGCCCGGTGTGGCACCAAAGTCATGGATTTCGATGTTGACTGCACATTGCTTCGACTCTGAAAAAATACGTTCAAATAAATTTTTCCAGCGCTGCTCACTACCATCGACTGAGGTGATCACCTGAATGGTAGTGACATTCGACGAACTCGGTTCCATCAGGATTTCAAGATCTCCCGATCCGACACACCCCACCAATGCGGATTTCGCTGCCGCCTCGCTGGCTGAAAATTCAAAATTTAATATTTCCATGCTTGTAATCCTTGCGTTTCATTCCAGTTGATCTGCTCGACTTGATCGAGAAACAACAGCGAAGCCAGTAAATCTGCGGCACCTCCTGCCGATGCGCGAATCATCATCAGCGCTTGTTCATAATCAAGCAGCGCACGGTATCCTTGTTGGCTCGAACAGCCACCTAATGCCAAAATATTTAGCGCGCCGGTTTGGACACAACTCAAACCATCCAGTCCTGCACGGTGAATCACACAGGTGTCGTCTAAGTGTGCCATCATGGCCAGTAATGCATTAATCCGGGCTTTGTTTTCTTCAATGTGGTGTGCCCGACTACGATGCAGCTCGGTCAATCCGTAGGTGGTGAGCACAGGAAATGCCTGTTGTGCCTGATGTTTTGCACCTTGAATGCCAAATTTTTTCTGGATCTTCTGACCATGACTCAACACAGCCTGAGCTGGCACAAAACGATCTGTTAAGCACGCAATCTGTGCTGCAATCTGGCAAAGATGCTCTACATCATGCGCATGCTGCTGCGACAGCTCCAATGCGGCTGCGGTGACCATGAGGCCCATCGACCAAATCGCACCACGGTGCGTATTTACACCATTTGTTATCTTGAGCATATGCTGCTCGCCATCACGTCCAAGCTGCCCTATCTCTTCGCGAAGTGCTTGTGAAACGTGACCATGCGCTTGGGCTGCTTCTGCCATGGCTTTAAACATCGGGTAAAGGCTATTTGCAGACTGCTCCATGAGTTGAAGTGTCAAATCGTGATGAGCGCCACTACCGCGACGATCCACCAATGCCGGCTTAGGTGTCAGATTGACTTCATCGATTAGTGCTTGTACTGCTAGATTTGCAATTTGCTCTGCCCGTGTAAATGCGGGTGTTTTGTGTAATATGGCATTCATTACCAGCTCCTAAATTTCGCTGGGGGCTGATACAAACCATCTGACCAAGTCACCAAATCTGCAATATTCTTCGCGGCCAGCAATTCACGTGTCGCATCGGTACGCTTAATCCCTAGATCTTCTGGAAATACGACCAGTCCTTCTGCACGAAGTTGCTGGGTCTTTTTGGGATCTTGCTGTAAGCCAATTTCGGTCACGCCAGCAACTGCTGCAATCATGGCACGACGCTCTTCCTGACTACGTGCCTTATATAAGTAGGCGATGCCTTCCTCGGTTAATAGATGCGTGACGTCATCACCATAAATCATGACAGGAGCCAGCGGCATACCCGCTTTTTTGGCCACCTCGACGGCATCAAGTGTGTTTACAAATGTAGGTTTTCCACCTTCTTGATAAGTCTCGACCATTTGAACCACCAGCTTTTTACCTCGCGTGAGGTAGGTATCGGTATCCGAATGACCTTGCTGGCGCATATCCAGCCATGCTGGTGTATCATGACGACGACCTCGCGGATCATGACCCATGTTGGGTGCACCACCAAAACCTGCTAAACGGCCTTTGGTTACGGTCGATGAATGGCCATCACCATCCACTTGTAAGGTTGCCCCTATAAATAGATCAACCGCATACTGCCCTGCCAGTTGGCACATCATCCGGTTAGAGCGTAGTGAGCCATCTCGACCGGTAAAAAATACGTCTGGACGCGCAGCTACATATTTTTCCATTCCCAATTCGGTACCGAAACAGTGCACACTTTCAACCCAACCAGTTTCAATGGCTGGAATAAGAGTTGGATGTGGATTCAATGTCCAGTTTCGGCAAATCTTGCCTTTGAGGCCCAAAGACTCGCCATAGGTAGGTAAAATCAGTTCAATCGCAGCCGTATTAAATCCAATACCGTGATTCAATGACTGAACCTGATGCTTTTCATAAATTCCGCGGATGGCCATCATCGCCATCAGTACATGTACGGGTTTGATATGTTTGGGATCACGGGTAAATAGCGGTTCAATATAAAAAGGCTGATCAGCCACCACCACAAAATCTACCCAAGAGGCCGGAATATCCACGCGCGGTAAATCTTGTACATCATCGACCAGTTGATTGACCTGTACAATCACAATTCCATCACTAAATGCAGCAGGTTCAATTAATGCAGGTGAATCTTCGGTACTCGGTCCAGTATAAATATTGCCCTGACGATCCGCCATAAAGCCTGCCGACAGCACCACATTGGGAATTAGATCGACCAATAAACGCGAATAAAGCTCGATGTAGGTGTGAATGGCGCCGATCTCGAGTAGACCATCTTCAAGTAACTGACTAATACGAAGGCTTTGTGTACCTGCAAAAGAAAAATCGAGCTTTCGTGCTATGCCTTTTTCAAATAAATCCAGATGCTCTGGACGTCCCACACTTGGCATGATCATATGTAAATCATGCAACACTTGTGGACTAGTTTGTGCAAGTGAACGAGATAAAAAATCGGCCTGTTTTTGATTATTACCTTCAAGCACCACTCGGTCGCCCGGTGTGATCAAGGTTTCAAGTACCTTAATGATATTTTGGGTTGGAATCACGACACCGTCAGTATATTGCTGTGCCATTTCCAGTTTGAGCTGTTTACTGTGACGACGCTTTGTCCATAGGCGTTCTTTATGCTGAACAGAACCTTCCATGTAATTTTCCTTAATGGTCATGTCTTGATCTGTTCTTATAAAATGCTTTTTTTGCGCTTGAATCAATCAAGCAAAATGCAAATTCATTAACCTAAAGTTAATGTTTTTCGCTCTTTTTTGAGTCTTTAGAATGTAATTGAGTAATCAAGTCAATGCTCATGATATGCCAGATTATTCGAGCTTGATTGAATTACGAAAGGACGATCAACTTGACTGGCAGTTTCATTTACACTATCAATGGATTGATGGAACAGGAATAAACGTCAAATAATCGATTGATGTAAACTTATTATTCTGTTGATCTTTACAATAACAGTTCAAACAAATGTTGCATGATATGGTTGATTAAGAAAGATATACAAGGGAAAAATGTCTCATGAAAATGATTAATGCCGATTTTTCCAAAAAGGTCATTATTAAACCAGATGATTACGCATGGCTTCCATCGCCAAATGGTGAAGTCGAACGTATGATGCTTGATCGAATTGGTGATGAAAAAGCACGTGCGACGAGTTTAGTTAAGTATGCGCCAAAAACGGTATTTCCAGAACATTCGCATCCATTGGGTGAAGAGCTATTTATCCTATCTGGCACATTTACCGAAAATGGAGAACAGCATTATCCAAAGGGTTGGTATATCCGTAACCCACATAATTCAAAGCATATTCCTTCTAGCAACGAAGGTGCGTTGATTTTTGTCAAACTGATGCAAATGGGCGAAAATGAAACCGAAAAACTGGTGATTGATACCAACAACCCCGACAATTGGATCGTCGTTGAAGGTCGCACGATTTGTCCACTTTTCAGTTCCTTGACAGAAAATACGTATTTAGAAAAACTTTCTGCACAAGATGTACTCCAGCAACAGTCTGTCAGTGGTCTAGAAATTTTGGTGATTCAAGGTGAACTGCTGAATGATGATGATCATTATCCAGAAGGAACTTGGATTCGATTTCCAGCCGACGCAACACATACACTTATCGCTTCAGACGCAGGTGCTGAGCTTTATATTAAATCTGGACACCTATAAAAAAACCTCGATTAATCAATTGGGAGAAATTAACCGAGGCAAACGAGAAATATTTAAAGCCCTAAATCTGACAATCTCGGATGATCATCTGGTCGGCGACCGAGCGGCCAGTGGAATTTACGTTCACTCGCTTGAATTGGCATATCATTGATACAAGCAAAACGACGATGCATCAGACCGTTTTCCTCAAATTCCCAATTTTCATTACCATATGAACGAAACCAATTGCCAGAATCGTCGTGCCATTCATACGCATAGCGAACCGCAATACGGTTGTCGGTAAATGCCCATAGTTCTTTGATCAAACGATATTCAAGTTCCTTTTTCCATTTACGAGAAAGAAATGCTTTTGCCTCTTCTCGATTTGTCGCAAACTCTGCACGATTACGCCATTTAGTGTCTAGGGTATATACCAATGATACTTTATCGGCATCTCGACTATTCCAGCCATCTTCTGCAAGCCGCACTTTTTCAATTGCCGTTTCACATATGAAAGGCGGCAGTGGTGGTCGATTCTGTTCTTGGGACACGGGAGATGCTCCAGAAAATTTAGATAAAAAATAATCCACTGTTTTAAGCTTTAGACCGATTGACTGGCCTGATTTAACAACAATTGTGCGACATCTTTTGCGCTATCTGCAGAACTCATATCACCCATCACATGCGAGGTGGTAATTGCTCCTTCGATCAAGATAAGCAACTGCTTGGCCAAGACCATGGGTTGCTCAACATTCATTTGGCTAGTGAGCTCAAAGATATAATCTAGAAGTTTCTGTTTATGCAGCTTTGCAATATGCCGCACAGGGTCTTCTGGATCACCAGTTTCTCCAGCAGCATTAATAAATGCACAACCACGAAAACCCTCAGACTGAAACCAGTTTTTGAGTGTGCTAAACATATTTAAAACACGCTCAGTGGGAGTTTCCCCTTTGTCACATTCGGTTCGAAACCAATGCATCCAGCGTTCATCACGCGCATTTAAGGCTGCCGCAGCTACGTCATCTTTGGTCGCGAAATAACGATAAATACTTTTTCTTGCCACGCCTGAGGTTTTAACCAAAAGGTCCATTCCCGTGGCATGAATACCCTTTTGATAAATCAGCTGCTCGGCAGTTTCTAGGATCTTCTCCCGAGTATTGGTGTTTTTTGTGTTCATAAAATGATGGTCGAACAATCGTTCTACCGGAGCAAGTTTTTTCTTTCAAATAAATTTAAAAATCAAAAAAATTTAATCAAGATTTTGAAATTTATATGATTTATATCTGTAAGTATCTCTAATTGAAACCGCTGAGTTAGATGGTGAGTTGTTTTTGTACAAAGTTTCAATCCCGTATATGAAACTCTACTGAAACATACACGATGTTGCGCTATGGTAAAGTTCTGGCTATACCAAGCTACAAAATGTCTTTATTTCACATATTGTGAGCTTAAATTATTGTCAGTTTTAGATGACTATTATTTCCCAAATACAGGAGATCTCATGAGTAACGTGATTGATTTGTTGAATGATCATAAGAGTGAACGTAGTTTTACAGATGAGGCAATTGATGATGCAACTCTAGAACGGATCATTAGCACGGCTTATCGTGCACCAACATCAGTCAACTCACAGCAAGTTTCCATTGTGGTGATTCGCGACGAAGCAAGACGTGCTGAAATCTCTAAGATCGCAGGTGGGCAACCTTGGATTGCCCAAGCACCCGTGTTTCTGGTCTTTGTGCTAGATATGTATAAGAGTCATGTCGGATTGGAATTAATCGGAGATCAGCAAATTGCACATGAAAGCGTAGAAAGTGTTGTCGCTGGCGCGACTGATGTAGGAATTGCATTAGGCTCTGTGATGGCTGCTGCACGCTCGGAAGGCCTTGGAATTGTGCCTATTGGTGGGATTCGTCGTGATTCCGATGCCATGATCAAGCTGTTAAAGCTACCCAAATATACCTATCCTGTCGCGGGTGTAGTGATTGGTCATGTAGATGTTCCGTCACATCACAAACCACGTCTTCCATTAGAAACCTTCCGTCATGACGAAACCTATAAGACAGATGGTTTAGAAGAAAAAATCTCGAAGTACAACCAAGAAATAGTCGAGCATTGGAAAGATACTGGTCGTACCGATGGTGATACATGGAGCGCTAGTGTAAGTGGTTATTACAAGCACATTTATTTTCCCGATGTACTCCCTAACTTGATCAAGCAAGGATTTGGATTTAACAAATAAGCGAACCCGACTAAATTGCCAGCATGATGTGATATGACAGGCTGGCGTTTACACAATTGAATTCATTCACCCCAAAAGCTTAAAAAGTAAAAATAGAATCGAAATCTTTTCTCAATAAAAAAAGGCATAGGTTTATAGCACTCTTATGTTTTTGGTCTTTATTTCACCATTCATTCCGGTATTCCTTTTTGTTAATTCTTCTCAATTTGTTAAGATGCTGGCTGTAGATTTGCTAAAATTTGGCCAGTAAACAAGATATCAAGATAAATCTTATGCGCGTGGCTCAAAGGTTTTATCTGTATTTGGCTTTAACCTAATGATGGCATCCCTCAACCGATTTAAAAACCTGAAATAAAAGGCTTTACACAATTGAAATTAGACAGTTCAACACCTGACCTCTCCACACTAACACCGATGATGCAACAATACTTTAAGGTGAAGATGGAACATCAACATGCGCTGTTGTTTTATCGCATGGGTGACTTTTATGAACTCTTTTTTGAAGATGCGCGTAAAGCTGCAAAACTGCTCGGCATTACCCTGACCCATCGTGGAAAAAGCAACGGCGAACCGATTCCAATGGCGGGTGTGCCCTACCATGCTGCTGAAGGCTACTTGGCGCGGTTGGTTAAAGCTGGCCAAACGGTGGCAATCTGCGAACAAGTTGGTGAAGTCACAGGTAAAGGCCCGGTTGAACGAAAAGTAGTTCGTATCATCACACCAGGAACCATTACCGACGACGCATTGCTCGGAAGTTATCAATCTTCAAATCTGGTCTCGGTTTGCATTCATCAAAATAAGATCGGGTTGGCTCTGCTGGACTTAAGTGCAGGGATTTTTAAGGTACAAGAACACGCGTTTCAAGCTGAACAACTGGCCATTGAGCTTGCTCGCTTGATGCCAAGTGAAATTGTAGTTGATGAGGATTTGGTCGATCAAAACATCCTTGAACAAATTAAAAAGCAAATTGAATGCCCAATCACCAAACGTCCAAATGTTGATTTCAATTTAAATAACGCCGAAAAAACCCTGTGCGATCAACTCGCTGTTGGCACGCTCGCTGGATTTGGACTCGATCATTTACCACTTGCAAAAGCATCAGCAGCAGCGCTGATTCATTATGCCAAAGAAACACAAAAAACGGCGTTGCCTCATATTCGTTCGATCCAGCTCGAACAAAGCACCGACTTTATTGCGCTAGATCCCATTACTCGCCGTAACCTAGAAATTGTCGATCCGTTGTTTGAACATGGGACATCACTTTTTCAGCTTATCAATGACTGTCAAACCGCAATGGGCGGACGTCTACTCAGCCGCACGCTCATGCAACCCATTCGTGATACTGCTATTCTTGATGCACGGCTCGACGCCATTCAACATCTGCTTCATGGCTATCATGAAACACCACTTCGACTGGTGCTTAAAGAAATTGGAGACATTGAACGCGTCCTTAGCCGTGTCGCGCTAGGCAGTGCCCGCCCTCGCGATTTGGTACAGTTACGCCAAGCCTGTGGTCAAATTCCTTTTCTAAGACATGCTTTACAGCCAGTTTTTCAACAACAAAAATCGGCATTGTTGCATGATCTTGACCAACAGTTAGGTGATTTCAAAGCACTGCATCAATTACTTAATGCCGCGATTGTAGAAAATCCGCCAGTCTTGTTGCGTGATGGAAATGTCATTGCAGAAGGTTACGACACAGAACTCGATGAGTTGCGTCAAATTCGAGATCATGCTGGACAATTCCTGATTGATCTTGAAATTAAAGAACGTGACTTGAGCGGTATACCTACCCTTAAAATTGGCTACAATCGGGTGAGTGGTTACTACATTGAATTGACACGAGCGCAAGCAGAGCAAGCGCCAAGTCATTATATCCGTCGTCAGACTTTAAAAAATGCAGAGCGCTACATCACGCCTGAGCTAAAAAGTTTTGAAGATAAAGTGCTATCGAGTGAATCGCGTGCGCTGGCACGAGAAAAACTTTTATTCGAACAACTCCTAGAAACACTGCGTCAAAACATTGCCAATTTACAGATGATGAGTGCCGCAATTGCGCAAATCGATGTGTTAAGCAACTTTGCCCATCAGGCACGTTTACTGAATTGGAACCGCCCAAGTTTTGGGCCAGAAACCGGCATTAAAATTACGGCTGGTCGCCATCCGGTGGTGGAAGCACTCAATAAGAGTCCATACACCCCTAACGATACCTTTTTAGATACGCAGCATCGCATGGCGATTATTACTGGCCCCAATATGGGCGGTAAATCCACATTTATGCGTCAGACAGCGTTGATTAGTTTACTGGCCTACTGTGGTAGTTTCGTGCCAGCACAGACTGCAAAACTTGGCCCAATTGATCGTATTTTTACCCGAATTGGTTCAGCCGATGACTTATCGACAGGTAAATCTACTTTTATGGTCGAAATGACCGAAACCTCGCAAATTTTGCATCATGCCACCCATCAATCTTTGGTACTCATGGATGAAGTTGGGCGTGGTACCAGTACCTATGATGGCTTATCCTTGGCTTGGGCATGTGTGCTCGATCTAACCAAACGCATTAAATGTTTATGTTTATTTGCAACGCATTACTTTGAACTCACCGAGCTAGGCCATGAACATGGTATTGATAACTATCATGTAACAGCAAAGGAAATTAATGGAAATCTGATTTTACTGCATAAGGTTCAACACGGCCCAGCGAGTCAAAGTCATGGTCTACAAGTTGCAAAACTGGCGGGTATTCCTGCAAGTGTAATTAAAGAAGCACAAAAGCGCCTTAAAATTTTAGAAAAACAGCAGCTTGATCACGCACAAACAGCAGTTCAAACTGATTTATTTGCTGCGGTTGAACATACTCTGGCCGATGAACAGATGATCGAGGTTAAAAAACCATCTCCTGTGCTCGAACATCTTCAGCAGCTCGATGTGGATAGCTTAACACCTCGACAGGCTTTAGAAGCTCTCTATCATTTGAAAGAACAGTTAGATCACTCATCGTTATAATGTGAGCCAATCAGGGTGTCTGCTATGGATGCCCTTTTTTATCTCAGCTTGTAAAATGAGCCTATACAAATGTTAAAAAACGTGAGTGTATAAGCTCACAACCATACAAGTACGTCTTAATCTGTTATAGTTATTTTGGCAATCAATTATAAAAGCGGCAACAATTCTAAAAATCATTAAGGTGAGACTATGCCAGCAATTCAGCTACTATACGTGAGCAAAACCAATAGTGAACATCATCAAATCAAAAATGACCTGATGGAAATTTTAACTGAGGCTGTTCAATACAATTCACGCAATGGTATTACGGGTGTGCTGTATTATGGTAATGGTTATTTTGTGCAGTGCCTTGAAGGCGAAGAAAAGACGGTACATGATATTTTCTATACCAAAATTATCAAAGATCCACGTCATCAAAACTGTGAAATTTTAGCGTCGAAATATATCGATCATTCACTATTTCAACGCTGGAGCATGAAATTTGCGCCGATTAATAAAAAAATGAAGGCCTTTTTTGAACAGCACCATATTGATGAGTTTAATCCTTACCTTTTAACGCACCACACCACAGAACCCTTCATTCAGTTATTATCTGAAGAACTTCATCAGGATATCCAGCATTATCCACAGCATGGCTATTCAGATTAAGTTTGCTATAGGTAACTCTAAACTGAGGCTAAAAAAACAAATCAGGATAAACAACTGACCGACAAAGCTTGATTAAGAATCGATATCATTTAAATACTTGTTTTTACAAATATAAATAGGAGTACAGCTAATAAAAAGTGTGCAACAAAACAAGCAATAAAAGATTATAAATCAGTTATTTAAATCCATTTCACGGATTTAAATAACAAATATCAATAAAAGGAATTGTTCGATTGCTAGTTTTTTGCCTAAAATAGGCAAGTTTTAATGAAAACCATATTTTTAGGTAGCTGTCGCCATGACCTTTGTTGTCACTGAAAACTGTATTAAATGTAAATATCAAGATTGCGTAGAAGTCTGCCCAGTTGACTGTTTCTATGAAGGTCCAAACTTTCTTGTCATCAATCCAGATGAGTGTATCGACTGTGCGCTTTGCGAGCCAGAATGTCCTGCAAACGCTATTTTCTCTGAAGATGAATTACCTGAAGGTCAGGAAGTCTTTATTGAACTTAATGCAGAATTAGCACAAAAATGGCCAAACATTACCCAAATTGGTGATCAGCCTGCAGATCGCGAAGAATGGAATGGCAAAGCAGATAAGCTTCAATATCTAGAGAAGTAATCAATTAAGGATCAGCACTGTCTGGTCCTTTTTTATACCTCAAATCAACATTTGATTGCAAAAATTTCATAATTCTAAGACCATTTTAGATTAAAATAGCGACTTTAAAATAAGTTGTTGATTTTGTTATGTCTAAGGTTTTGAAAGGTTTGTTTGCATTCAGCCTGATTCCGGTCATGATGGTTGGTTGTACCACAACCTCTCAAAAAAAAGCGACAATTCATGACATTCCTCGTGGTCATCGTATACACATTCCTCAAGAAACAATTTCAATTGAACGCCCTGTTCGTCCTAAAATAACCCCAAGTTCATACTTATACTGGCTCGAAAACCCGACAAATCGTGCGCAAGTTCAAGATTATCAGGCGTTTTTAACTCGCAACGATGTTGCCAATATTGTGCCAAATTACGAATTACTCCGTACAGCACGTGACTGGCAAAAATGCGGTCGCTCAGAATATGCCGTACCTAATCGTGAATTATGGAATAACGCCCTTCCTACACTTCGTGTCTTGAAATATCTGGTGGCTGCCAAAATTTTGACAGACTTTGAAGTCACATCGGTTTACCGCGATTTACCACTTAATCAGTGTGCAGGTGGCGCAAATTCCTCTCGCCATCTATTCAATTCAGCAATTGATTTTAGAATTGGGCCGGAAATTCCTCAGCCGCAAGATTATGCTTTTATCGAAAATACCAAATTTAAACTCTGTCAATTTTGGTCACAACACGGGCAAAGCTTGAATATGGGGCTAGGCTTGTACAGTACTGGACAAATTCATATCGATACGCAAGGCTATCGTACATGGGGGCCTGATCATAGCAGAAACAGTTCGATGTGCAATTTTTAATTGATTGATACGAGTAGCACCCAATAGAGATCGATTTGATCTCTTTTTTTATTTTATTTTTTGATTTCCTTGCCAAATCTCATAGAATTGTCAGGTTTTTAAATACACTTCCCTCTCTTAGGACTAAAGGTATACTTGCAATGCAACAGCAGTGGAACGACATTGATCACTATATTGAATCAAAATTAATTCCAGAAGATGCAAATCTTAAATTTGCCCTGAACAATACCTCAGCTCAGGGTTTTCCAGATCACTTGGCTGTTGCTCCCAATCAAGGCATGTTATTGCAAATGCTCATTCAGATGAATAAATGCAAACGCGTTTTGGAACTTGGCACATTTGCAGCGTATAGTACTTTATGGTTGGCACGGGTGCTTCCAGAAGACGGTTATCTCATGACTATTGAAGGGCGAGATAATCACGCTGCGCTGGCACAGCAAAATATTGATCAGGCGAATCTAGCCGTACCAATTGAGTTAAAGGTGGGCCGTGCAGCAGAAATTTTAGCGGCAATAGACGCCAGCACTTTCGAACCTTTCGATTTTATTTTTATAGATGCAGATAAACAAAGTTATCCTGAATATTTAGAATTAAGCCTCAATTTGTCGCATTCTGGTACAGTCATTGTTTTAGACAATGTGATTCGCGCTGGCTCACTTATCGATGCCGAAAACCAGCGTCCAAGTATCGAAGGTATCCGCTCTACTTTTGAACTCATGCAGAATCATCCGCGACTTTTGTCGTCTACAGCGCTTCAAACTGTGGGTTCGAAAGGACATGATGGTTTTGCAATCGCGATTGTTAAATAGCGATCAAAAAACAGACTTGAATATTTTTAATATTCAAATCAAACACTTAAATACAATATTTATGTTTTTCCATATAGTTATCCACAACATTTGCGGATAACTATTGTTACATTATTTGGCAACCAGCAACGGCACACTTGCATTTCTGAAAATTGAAGTGGCAATACTTCCCAAAAAGAACTGATGTAATTTACTGTGACTAAATGCACCCAGTACAATCATCTGAATACCAAGCTCTTGCTGATACTCAAGAATATTTTCAGCCACATCGCCATAACGATACACGGTTACCACACCAAGACCTGCTGTTCGAAGGTACTCTTCGGGGTCTTTGAGTACTTCGGGATGATCCCCTACATACAATAAATGGCATTGTAAAGATTTGAGTAAATCACTTTGGGAGATTCGTTGCATGATATTTAAGCATGTTGGTGAATACTCGTAGGCAAAGATAAACCGAGTCGGAATTTTAAAGTTCTCACCCACCGTCATTACGGTACAGTTCGCTCCACGAATAAAATTCTCTACATTACTTCCTATAGGCTTATTTTTTTCAGCGGCACGCTCACCGACTTTACCAATCACGACAAAGTCTGTTTCTCTGAGCACACTAAAACTTTGCTCTAGGAAATCACCTTTCTCCTGAATCTTTGTACTTTCCAACCCATACTTATCTAGAATCATTTCCGAGATATGTTTGAGTAGGTTATTACTATAATCGATTGCTAATTCACTTTGTTTTTGTTCAAGCTCTGCAAGCTCTTTAAGCAACATCGCGTTACTTTCAAATCCAATGACGCCACTAATTTCACCTAAATGGTAGCTTGCAGGATAATAATCTAATACTTGTAAAAGCACCAATTCCCGTTTGGTTTCTCTTGCTACCCACGCAGCTGCTTCTGCAATTGCATTGATGCAAGGTGAAGAATCAATACATGCGATTACGCGACTCATACTTGCCTCTCTTCTTTAAGGTCTTTGTGCCTAGAGATTTTTTGACATGTTTTTAACTTATCATATTTATTTCAGAATAGGATTTATTTCAGTTATTTTTTTAGATGTCTAGAATATATAATCCTTTTAATATTACTTTAAGCCCATCAAGGTATGTTTGTGATAAGATTCACATAATTTAACTAAAATATAGAAAAGCTATCAAAAATAAGAATTTAAGCAGAATTTACAATCATAAAATAGCCGACATTTTTAATTTATTTATTGAGATTTATCACTTTTTTCATTAAAAAGGTTATGCAAATTATTCTTATGCTAAATAAAAAAGAGGGTTATCATGTTTTCATTATTTACCGGGAAACTTAGCAGTGTTTTAACAACTGTATTTCAAGGACTGACTCAAGCTGTGGGCAAAATTGTTGATGCTGTTGTAACAGCAGCTGAAACAATTACTGATGTTGTGGTCGACTCAGTCGTTACACCTGTGGTTGACGTTTTAGACCATGTTCCTGTTTTAGGTGATGTTGTAGGTTCAGTCACTGGCCTTGTTACATCTACAACTGATAATTTATTCGATACACTTCATAATACCGCTGCAAACATTACTTCTGGCGATCTTGCTGAAACTGTTGGCGATCTTGTCACAGACACCACTGGTTTAGTAACTAACTTAGTGACTGACACAGCTTCTACACTTGATTCAATTTCAACAACATTGGTCGATGCGGCTCAAGACATTCCTGTAGTCGGTGAAGTGGTTGAATCTGTTTCTAATCTTGTGACTTCAACTTTAGAAAATGTTTCTACAACTGCTGAAAATCTGTATGGCAACCTTGTTGAAGGTGATTTACTGGGTGCTGTAACCGATTTACTTTCTGATACAACGTCTGTAGCGGGTAATCTGGTAACTGACGTATCTACAACTGTAGGTGATGTTCTTGACAGCACTGACGTTGTTACAAACTACGTGACTCAAGTGCCTGTACTTGGCGGTGTAATTGCGGGTGTTCTAGATTCTGTAGACAACGTTGTAGATACCGTTGGTGACGTGGGCCAGTATGTTGCTGACGTTGATCCAGTTCAATTGGTCAGCGATCTTCTTAATGCACCAGCGGAAACACTAGGCACAGTTGTTGTTGATGTTGCGGGTGTTGTTGCCGATCTTGCTGACGACCTTAACCCATTGGTTGCTTCTACTGCTTCAACACCAGTATTGGGTGCAGTAGTTGAAACTGTAACTGATGCAGTAGATTTAGTTTCAGGTACAGTTGCATCTGTAGGCACAGGCTTACAAGGCTTTAATGCACTTGACGAATTGATTAACAGCACTCTTTCTCCTGTTTAATAACTTAAATTTTACATGAGAAAAAAAGGCCCTAGTTCATAGGGTCTTTTTTATTGTCGTAATCGAATAAATCGAGCAGGATTTCCTGCAACAACATGCTGCGAGTCGATATTTTTAGTCACGATACTGTTCATACCTACAACTGCATGCGCACCAATTGTCACGCCATCTTTCACCCCTACATGCGCTCCAAGCCAGACATCCTTTTCAATACGAATGCCCTGTGATCTTACTGGCTGTTGATAAATGGGTTGATCAAAACTCATACCATGATCAAAGGCATATAAATGACAATACGCCGCAAGACGCACTTGATCACCCAAGGTAATGCCGACTCGTCCACCATCTAATATGCAATGATGGTTAATGGCAACTTCAGATCCAATATGCAATGGACCATGCAATACACAATCGGCTGCAATAAAACTGTTATCGCCGATGATAATTTTTCGGCCCGGCTCGGCAAAAATATGTGCAAGTGGCGATATAAAGCAGTTTTGACCAATTTCAACCGTTTCCATATCCATCAGATAAGCCTGATAGTCACGTTGCCATTCATCTGCCCATTCCCGATGTTTGGGTTTTAAAGTCCAGTACAGCCATGGCATGTAATTCAAACGATGTTTGTGCTGCTCTCGATATTTGAGTAAAGGATCATTGTTCATCTTGCGGTTGTATTCTCTTTAATTTTTCTCGCCCCCGAGTGACATGATTAATCTTGAGCGATAATGGCTCAATCTGATCAATTTCGACATCAGCCTCTACGATTACACCCTCAGCTGTAAAGTTGCTGGTATACACGATTTGATGTTGTTTTAGTTCATATTCAAGAATCGACCATTCATTGAAATGGCAACTAAAGTGAATAGATTCTTTATGGATAATCGGTTTTTTCTCTGCACGTGACAGGCATTGCCCCGCACAGCCACCATAAGCACGCACCAGCCCACCTGTACCGAGCTTGATGCCACCAAACCAACGGTTGACGATTACCAGAATATTCGTCAGCTGATTTCCTTCAATTGTCGCCAGAATCGGACGACCTGCTGTACCGGAAGGTTCTCCGTCATCATTAAAACGTAATTGATTACCGATCTTCCATGCCCAGCATTGATGTGCCGTCGAGTGATCGTAATATTGATCCAAATATGTTTTGATCTGATGCTCGGTCTCTACAGGAATAGCGATTGCCTGGAAGCGACTTTTTTTTATTTCCTCTTCATATGAAACAACTTCGCTAATCGTAAACGCCATATTACCCATCACACACTGTACAAGACCGAAATTATACGCAATTTCTAGATATAATTTCGATAGAAAAAAGCCCCGATCAGTGTCGAGGCTTTTTTACTTAACGCTCTCGCAGCGCTTCTTTCGCTTTGTTAAATGGTTTTAACAAGTAGTCCATAATGGTTTTTTGTCCGGTTTTGATATCAACCGTGGCCACCATACCTGGCGTAATTCCAAATGCCTTACCAGATTTATTGTAAAGTTTATCGGAATCGGTACGAATATAAACACGATAGTAAAACTGATCCTGCTTGACTTCATCACGAATCGTATCTGGTGAAATAAACGTCACCTTGCCTTGCATACCACCATAAATCGAATAGTCATAAGCGGTAATTTTAACCAATGCTTCTTGCCCCGGACGAATAAAAGCGATATCACGCGGTAAGATACGCGCTTCAATCAATAATTTTTCATCCAATGGTACAATGGTCATTAGTTTACCGTTTTGAGGGATGACACCGCCCAAAGTGGTCACTGAAATTTCTTTGACTACACCGCGAACCGGTGCTTTAAATACGGTACGAGATAAAGTATCGGTACGCCCTTTAATCACCTGTTGCTGGGTTTGAACATCGGTATTCGATTTTGAAAGCTCTTCACGTGCCTTTACATAATAACTGCTACGCGCATCATTGATTTTATTTTGTAAATCATTTGCTTCACGCTTTAAACGCAGCACCTCAACCTCACTGGCTGCACCTTTAGCCACTAATGGCTCGGTCATCACCAGTTCTTGTTGAACTAAACGCAAGGCTTGTTGCAAACCCGAAACCGTTTCTTCTAAATTCGAACGACGCGAGTTATAAAGTGCAGTTTCCTCTTGTACCAGTTTTGGCTCCTTTAGCACCTGCTCAGGAAAAGATAACGGTGTTCCATTCACCTCAGCACGCAAACGTGCCGAAGTGGCTTGAGCGGCAACCAAAAGTGATTGCGACTCGCCAACATTGGATTCAAAACGTGTTGGATCTAGGAGTGCAAGTATCTGACCTTTCTCAACAATATCGCCTTCTTTGACATCCAACTTCGTCAAGATACCACCGTCTAGAGATTGAATGACTTGCTCTTTCGATGACGGAATAACTTTTCCTGTCCCCGTTGATACTTCTTCAAGCTTAAACAACCACGCCCAGACAATTAAAATCAGTAAGGCAATACCCACAATCCAGATGACAAAGCTGGCACGAGGTAAAGGTGGCTCTTTATATGAAACATTTAATGAGCGGGATTTTGTTTGTTGTTGATCGCTCATGATT
Organism: Acinetobacter sp. 243_ASPC; assembly: GCF_001054715.1. Lineage (NCBI taxonomy): Bacteria > Pseudomonadati > Pseudomonadota > Gammaproteobacteria > Moraxellales > Moraxellaceae > Acinetobacter > Acinetobacter sp. 243_ASPC. The sequence continues at coordinate 44,520 of NZ_JVOR01000111.1, forward strand.
TAATCCCCTGTGCTGGCGCAACTGCTTTAGCCTGAGTTGATTGATTTAAGATTTGATCACGTGGACCATCCATCACGATCTTGCCGTCGTTAATCACAATAATTCGGTCAACAAGTTCAAGTACTGCTCTACGGTGAGTTGCCACCACCAATGTACGATGCGACAACCATACTTTTAGATGATCGATGAGTTGTTTTTCTGACACATCATCAATGGCAGCCGTTGGCTCGTCGAGTAGTAAAATGTTGGGTTGACGAATGAGCAAACGTGAAAGTAACAATGCCTGACGCTGACCACCCGAAAAACCAATTCCACCCTCTAAGATAAGATGATCGAGACCTTCTTTTTTCTCTTCTACAAAGGCCAAAGCACCTGTTACACGTAATGCCTTGATGATATCTTCATCGTTGGCCAAAGGAGCACCTAGCGTTAAGTTTTCACGTATCGTGCCATAAAACAAGTTGGCATTTTGGTTTAAAAGCCCCATATCACGACGTACATCTGCCGGATCAATCATTGAAAGTTCAAGATCATCCAACGTAATTTTTCCATTGACCGGAAATTGCATACCAGACAAAAGCTGTAGCAAGGTCGATTTACCTGCGCCATTACGGCCTAAAATGGCAACTTTTTCACCTGCCTTAATTTTTAGTCTTGAAATCGTAAGGTTCGGTTTATTGTCTTCTGGATCATACTGAAACACCACGTTGCTCAACTCGTAATCGCCATGAATCACTGGCTTATGCACCAAATGAGCACGATCTGGCTGATCTACGGATTTTTTCATGAGTTCATCAAGGCTGCTTTTGGCTACTTTGGCTTGCTGTAAACGACCTAAAACCCCTGTAATATTCGAAATAGGCCCCAGCATACGCGAAGATAGAATCGAACACGCAACTAGCGCACCTGTGGTCATATCACCATCCATGACGGCAAAACAACCTACCAAAATCACCAAGGCGTAAGTCAACCCTTGTAACTTTTGTGTCCAAGCAGATAGCACACCTACAATTTTACGCTGCTGCATACTGTAATCTGCAGACAGTTCGTTCATGTGGTTCCACTGATTTTGAAAGCGCGATTCTGCACGGAGCAGTTTGATATCTTCAATGCCTTGTACGGCTTCAACCAAAATAGCATTACGAATCGCAGATTCTCGCATACCTTCTTTAGCCAGTTTAGCGAGCTGCTTTTGTGCCAAAATACCCGGCAAAATCATGAGCGGCACAATAACCACAACCACCCAAAATACATGACCGCCAATGATCCACATGATCACCAAAAACAGAATAAAAAATGGTAAATCAGCAATCGCTGTAATGGTCGTCGATGTCACTAGCTCTCGAACACCTTCTAATTCACGAATTTGCGAAATAAAGGTGCCTGTCGATTTGGAGCGTTCATTATTTTTAATACGCAGTGCATGACCAAATACACGATCAGAAATTTTAAGATCTGCACGCTTTCCAATAATATCCGACAAGTAGATACGACTGACGCGTAAAATAAACTCAAAGATTGCAGCAATAAACACACCGCCAGCCAGCACCCAAAGTGTTGGGATCGACTGGGAAGGCACGACGCGATCGTACACCTGCATCGAAAATACAACCGTTGCAAGCGCCAAAATATTTGCAATTAAGGATGCAAACATAATGTCGATATAGCGCTTCCAGTCTTTGAGTACAATGGACCAGAACCAGCTCGCCTCATAAGGTTTAATGTATTCATCAACACGCGCATCGGCAATCGATGCTTCTGGTCGTAATATATAGATATTTTTGACCAGTCCTTTTAGGCTTTCTATTGCAAAACTTTGTGATAAACCATGATCACCACTAAGCTGAATGCTCACATTACCCTGCGCATCCGCTTTATCAATTACACCAATCTGGCCATCTTTAAACTCGGCAATCACGGGTAAACGCCATGGATTGATCAAGTCTAAATCAAACTTGGCAACACGTAAGCTCAACCCCATTTGTCTGCACATCAACGACAACACTTCTTCAGGATTGTGGTTCTGATTCCAATCGAGTTGTAACCGAATACGTTCTTCAGAAGATTCAATTCGATAATGACGTGCAATGGTCAGGACAGCCTGCAACCATGGTTGATATTGAAATGTTTTTGTCATGGTTGCACCTCAAAGCCCTGGATTGAAATATTATTGAGGCCGTAGGCATCTCGTGTTTTTCCAGTGGTCGAAATATATTGAACAAGACTTGAATAAATGTCGTAACGTGCATTCTCAAGCTCGTTGGCAGACGAGTGAATCGCTTGTTCAGCATTTAATAGGTCAAGCGCAGATCGTGTGCCGAGCTTGTATTGTTCTTGGTAAAGTTCTCGTGTTTTCACCGACGTAATTTGACGGGCGCGTAACACTTTAATTTGCTCTTGCTTATTTTCGATATTTTCACGTGTAATTTTGACATTATCCATGACATCTAAATAAACTGAATTGACTTTAGATTTTGCGGCTTCTTCGGCAAAGCCCGCAGAGCGAATTTGAGCTGAAATTGCGCCACCCTGATACAGTTTAGTGTTGGCCTCTAAAGCAACCGAACTGTAAAATCCGTCATCTTTGTTGTTATTTGGATTGGTGCCATTGACTGCCTGACTCACCGAACCGACCAAAGAAAGCGTAGGATAACGGCTTAAATCTGTTCTTTTTTTATCTGCCTTGGCCACTTCCACTTCGGCCTGCGCGGCCAACATATTTGGAATCACATTAAAATCAGGTTCTTTATATAAATCAGAGACTTCAACTAGATTTTCTGGAATCGTCCATGATTTTCCCATCGAGTCAAAACCAAGTAAAACAGTCAGTCGTTGCTGATTTTGACGCAATAACGAACGCTGCGCGATCAGCGCCGATTGAGCCGATTCAACATAAGAGCGTGCCTGAACTGGATCTGCCTGACTACTGATCCCCGCTTGCGCTCTTAATTCGGTAATTCCCAAGATGCGCTGTAAACCTTTTACTTGCTGCTCTGCAATTGCTACCAGTTTTTTATAGCGTTCAATATTGACGATAGTAGCAGCTGTTTCGGTTGCAATTGAATCAATACTGACTAACACATTGGCTTGTTGTAGCTGCAAACGTGCTTCTTGCGAGGTCACATTGGATTTAACCTGACCAAAGTCATAAAGCAATTGTGAAGCACTAATCGTAAACATTTGACGACCGCGCTGTTCAGACGATGCCAGATTACCACCAGTCGAAATACCACCACTGATTTGTGGATAATACTGCGATTTTGCTACATCAATATTTGAGTTTTGCGCCGCCATCGTTGAAATGGCCTGACCAATTGAAGGATTTCGCTTTACGGCAATCTGGACTGCATCGACCAAATTAATTTCACTGAGCCTCGACTCGACCGGACCGGTGTTTGCATCAGGTGCGACCGCGCCATAGGTCACTTGCGGCAATCCCTGCACAATAATCGGATCTAACTTTACAGTTTGAAACTTTTGTATTTGAACTGTCTTGTAGTCATCGTTTGGTTTAGATTTAAATAACCCGCTGATCTTGTCTTTTAAATGAAAACCAGATGTATCGGAAGGCGCTGCGAATACCGAAGAGGTCACTATCGATATCGAACTGCATAGCAGTAAGACTCTCAATGTTGTGACCTTTTTCCCCGCTTCACTCATATGAGAAATTGATATTGGTCGATGCATAGTAAATATTTTTATGGTTAAACGGCAGTAAAATTTTCACATATTTTTATCACAAAAAATTGCATTATGCTAAATAAATCACATGTTTTAGATACATTTTTTCTTATTATGAAAAAATCCAGTAGCACTGTGTAACGATTCTGTCATTACTCAGTTCTACTGGATTGAATGAAACCGATTAATCTAGTTCATACGCAAAAATTAAACCGTAAAGTCATCACCTAAGTAAACTTTACGTACTTGCTCATTTTCTAGAATTTCTTGTGGTGTACCCTCGGCAATGACCGCGCCCTCACTAACAATATATGCATGTTCACAAATAGCCAGTGTTTCACGTACGTTATGATCCGTAATCAACACACCAATGCCTCGATCTTTTAAGTTACGAATAATATCTTTGATGTCTCCAACAGAAATTGGATCAACACCTGCAAACGGTTCATCGAGGAGCATAAATTTTGGATCGGCTGCTAAGGCACGCGCGATCTCGGCACGGCGACGTTCACCACCCGACACACTCATGCCCAAAGAATCTTTGATGTGGGTAATCTTAAAATCATTTAACAGCTCTTGAAGTCGTTGCTGACGCTGTTGTTTATTCAAATCTTTGCGTGTTTCCAAAATTGCCATAATATTTTCAGAAATGGTCAGCTTTCTAAAAATTGAAGCTTCTTGTGGCAAATACCCAATCCCTTTACGCGCGCGCTCATGCATTGCAAGATCTGACAGGTCAAGATCATCAAGATGGATTTCACCTTTATCCATGCGAACCAAGCCCACCACCATATAGAAACTTGTGGTCTTACCGGCACCGTTTGGCCCCAATAAACCGACAATTTGTCCGCTTTCCATCGTAAAGGACACATCCTTAACCACCCAGCGTTTACTGTAATTCTTAGCAAGGTGCTTGATACACAAAGTTTGTGGTTTATCCAAAGCTTGCTCCATTAGTCACGTGCCCCCGGGAAACTTTTAGAGGCAGATGGTGGAATCACTAACTGCACACGATTCGAGCCTGAACCTTGGGCCTCGATATCACCTTTGTTCATGCTGTAGCGAAGCGTATTACCACGGACACTGGCACCATCCTGATTCAGATAGGCATTACCTGTTAAAGTAATAATGCCGGTTTCAGCGTTATAGACAATCTTTTGTGCTTCGCCACGCGCAATTCCTTTTTGAGCACTGATCTGCTGTTGAAATTTTGCTGGGCGACCTGTTGCATTTACAGTTTGTAGCTGACGCTGTGAATTTAGCTGACCCACAATCGAATCTGCCTGTAGCTTCATAGTGCCCTGTTCAATCATCACATTGCCCGTATAGGTCGTGACACCTGTTTTTTCGTTATAAGTAGCTCGATCTGCAACCAATGAAATAGGCTGATTACGATCTGATGGTAAAGCAAATACGCTACTACAAGAGATTCCCAATATGGCAACAGACACACCTTTTTTAAGGAAAGCTGAAGAGCAAAAAAAGTTAAGAATTTGGCGCATACTTTCCTCGAATATTAAAAAACTCGTACTGACCCGTGTTTAAATTTGCTTTTAATCCATTGCTGATAAAAGACGATTGCGGTGAGTCAACATTCACTTGATGTGAGGTCTCAATCAGTTTTGTATCTGGATAAGTGGTTAACTCATCGGTTTTAAATTCAATTTTACCTTGGTCAGATAACTTTGTGGCGACAACCTGATCTGACAGCACCACTTTTGCATTGTCATTGTAGCCGTGTGCATATTTTGAAAAAAAGGTGGAGTCGACGCTACCGTTTTTGTAGGTCGAAGCATTCAGATTTTCAAGTTTTGAGGTCTGGTTTTGCATGTTCTGCTCTAACCGATCCACTTTGGCACGAATGTACAGATGACCCTGGTCGTCGGTTTGAGTGAGATAAACACCTTCCGCAGAATAAGTCATATTTCTTGCCGAATCGACATCCAGTTTTTTTGCTTTGCCACTGTAATAGTAATAGCCACCACTTACAGACGCGATGACAACAGCAGCAATATAAAGCGCTTTAGTATCCATGAACGGTGTGTCTGACCTGTATCACTCTATAAGAATATTAATGGGGTACACTGAGATATTTTGCAAGAAGTTCTTCGTAAACTCCTTTTGCATTCAGTAACATATCACAAACTTCACGTACTGCACCACGCCCGCCCATCGCCTGAGTAACCAAATGCGCACGACGTCTTACCTCGACGTGACCATTGGGCACGGTCACACACATCCCTGCAATGGAAAAAGCCGACAAATCAGGCCAGTCGTCACCCATGTATAAACAATCTTCCGGTAACAATTCAAACTGCGCACATGCTTCTTTGAGTGCAACACCCTTATCTTCACGTCCTTGAAAAACCAGATCAACACCAAGATCAGACATGCGTTTTTCAACAATATGACTTTTACGACCAGTAATAATGATCACCTTTAAGCCTGCCTGCTGGACTAATTTCATGCCCAGACCATCACGGATATCAAAGGATTTAATTTCATCGCCTGTATTGGTGAGCGTAACAAAACCGTCGCTTAAAATACCATCTACATCGAGCACCAATGCTTGAATATGTCGTGCTTGCTCAAGTAATGCAAAAGACGCCATGTTTAATTTACCCCTGCTTGAATCAGGTCATGCATGCTGATAACCCCAATGACTTTATTTTGATCATCGACCACCACAAATTGACTGATTTTTCGTTCATTTAACTGCTGTAATGCTTCAACTGCTCTTGCTTCTTGTGAAATTGTAGCCGGATGTGTAATCATCACATCTTGAACAGGCAAATTCACATCAAAGCCTTGTTGTTTATCAATTAAACGGCGCAAATCGCCGTCAGTAAAGATGCCCATTAAGCGATTCTGCTCATCTACAACGGTTGTGAGCCCCAAGCGCTTATTGGAAATTTCGTAAAGCACCTGATTCATTGGCGTGTTGGGTGACACTTTTGGAAGCTCATCTGCAGTGTGCATTAAGTGCTTTACATGCAACAGCAAACGCTTGCCTAATGCACCAGCCGGATGCGAACGTGCAAAATCATCTGCGGTAAAACCGCGCGCTTCAAGTAATGCAACAGCGAGCGCATCGCCAAGTACCAGTGTTGCCGTAGTGCTTGAGGTCGGTGCTAAACCTAGCGGACATGCCTCATCCGATTCGCCTAAAGTCAAAGCAACATCGGCATTTTGCGGCATTGGTCCTTTATCATCACGACTCATGGTAATCAACGGCACTTCAAGATGCTTAATAAGTGGCATCAGCATCATGATTTCGTCACTTTTACCTGAATTCGAAATCGCAATCAGCACATCGCCACGTACCAGCATTCCTAAATCACCATGCCCCGCTTCACCTGGATGCATAAAAAATGATGGCGTTCCTGTTGAGGCAAATGTTGCTGCCATTTTACGACCAATATGTCCCGACTTTCCCATCCCCGTAATTACAACACGGCCTTTACACTGCAAGATAATTTCACAGGCCTGATTGAATCGCGTATCGATTTGTTTGGCCAATACATCAAGTGCATGCTGTTCAATAGCGATCGTTTCGAATGCGATTTTTTTAAAATCGGTGGTCATGGTCATAAAAATAGCTCGAATAACTTCAACTTAAGTGCAAATTGCAGCTTAGTCTTTGACGCAAAAAATTTGCGTTATTCTAACATAGCTCTGATCAAGACACGTTTTTAAATGTACAAGTTTTCACAAGCTTAGAAATTTGAGTGATAAAACTTTGTTAAAAATCTTGCTTACGTTATGATGTAACACTGTTTTTGGTGAGTTTTGAAGACCTTTATGCAACCATTTGTTTTATACAACTCAGAGCAACGTAAGAAAGTTGAATTTGTTCCGCGCAGACCTGGTCAGATTGACATGTATGTCTGTGGTATGACGGTCTATGATTATTGTCATATTGGGCATGCTCGAGTAATGGTTGCATTTGACTACATTATCCGTTTTTTACGTAGTCAGGGCTGGAACGTTCGTTATATCCGCAACATCACCGATATTGATGACAAAATCATCAAGCGTGCGAATGAAAATAATGAATCAATTCAAGAATTAACTGCCCGTTTCATCGACGCAATGAATCAAGATGCAGCGCAACTGGGCTGTGCCGAGCCGGATGAGTCACCAAAAGCGACCGAATATATCGATCAAATGCAGGCCATGATCAGTACTTTGGTCGATAAAGGTACGGCATATCCAGCAACAAATGGTGACGTATATTTTGAAGTGAACAAGTTTGAAAAATACGGACGTTTGTCTGGTCGTAAGCTTGAAGACATGCAAGCGGGTGCTAGTGAACGCGTCGATGTGGAAGTCGAGAAAAAACATCCCTTTGACTTTGTACTTTGGAAACATGCCAAAGAAAATGAGCCTTCTTGGGCTTCACCATGGGGCAACGGTCGTCCAGGCTGGCATATCGAGTGTTCCGCAATGTCGACATGCTGCCTAGGCAATCACTTCGATATTCACGGCGGCGGCTCGGACTTAACATTTCCGCACCATGAAAATGAGATTGCGCAAAGTGAGGCTTCAACCGGCGAGCAGTATGTCAATTACTGGATGCATGTTGGCTTTATCAATGTTGACGGCGAAAAGATGTCTAAGTCTTTGGGTAACTTCTTTACCATTCGCGATGTTATGGATAAGTTTCACCCTGAAGTGATTCGCTACTTTATTGTGTCATCACACTATCGTAGCCCAGTCAATTTTTCAGATACCGCACTCAAAGAGGCGAAAACTGCATTAAGTCGTTTTTATCATGCATTTAAAGCTTATGAACAAGTGTTTGGTCAAACCAAGACCTCTTATTTAGAGCAAACATATTTAGAGCGCTTCAATACGGCTATGCGCGATGATTTCAACACGCCTGAAGCTATGGCCGTATTGTTTGAATTGATTCGTGAGCTAAATCGTGCGGTCAAGGAAGAGCAATCTGATCTGGCAAAAACACTTTACTCAACGCTTCGTGCTTTGACCGATATTTTAGGATTGGTACAGCATCATGTAGATGATTTCTTAAAATCTACCATTGGACACGAAGATTCTGGACTCTCCGATAGCGAAATTGAAACACTGATTCAACAACGAGCGGATGCAAAAAAAGCCAAAGATTTTGCTGGTGCAGATGCAATTCGTAAGTCTCTACTTGATAGTGGAATCGTTTTAGAAGATACACGCCAAGGAACTGTATGGCGACGTGCTGATTAATTCAGCAATTCCTCTTTTGATGTATTGACAGTCAAGACAAACTGTATATAATGCACCACACATTGCGGGAATAGCTCAGTTGGTAGAGCACAACCTTGCCAAGGTT
>NZ_JVOR01000112.1:0-12924 GCF_001054715.1 Acinetobacter sp. 243_ASPC
AAATTGCAGCTTTGGTCGATTCCAGATGAGATTCAGGTACGTAATAAATTAGTTTAAGCATATAAAATTCCTAATAATTTTAAATAGTGGTTATAGATTAATGATATTCGAAGCGAACCAAAGCATGATATTTTAGCTGTTCCAAATACAGCTGTCAGATCTATAGATGGAGCTTATAGTCAGATGACACTCACCGCCTCCTCGCCACGCCCAGCCGAAACGTTACTTATCCTGTTCGCAGGCATTTCAAGTTTAATTGTGGCACATGGTCTAGGACGATTTGCATTTACCCCCTTACTGCCTTATCTCATTCAAGATAATGTGATCACACTTGCTCAAGGGGCTAATCTCGCAACTTGGAATTATATTGGCTATTTGGTCGGTGCACTGGTGGCAGTCTCTCTACATGGACGAAACAGCACGCAAAGTGTGCTGATCTGGGCATTACTCGTCAATGCAGGATTGACTATTTTGCAAATTATCACAACAGATTATACGTTTTTTCTACTGCTGCGTTTATGCAATGGTATCACCAACGGGCTGGTGTTTGTGCTTGTCCCTGCGCTGATTCTTGAATGGTTGGCAGAGCATCATAAAACACAGTTAAGCGGGCTGATGTTTACAGGCGTGTCGATTGGGCTCATTTTAGACAGCATATTAATCGACTGGTCATCGGCATGGTTTAGCGGACAATTGCGCTGGATTCCAATCGGCTTGGTGGCGCTGCCGCTGGCGTTATTTAGTGTCTGGCAACTTAAGAAAATTACATTATCTTCTCACCCTACAGTCGTCATTCGTTCATCACGCTTACTAGACCGAAACAGTACTCCGTTATTTATCGGCTATGCAGGTGCTGGCTTAGGCTATATTTTACCGATGACATTTTTGCCTACACTAGCACATGAGTTAATTCGTAACCAGCCATTCATTCTGACCAATATCTGGCTAATTACGGCACTTTCTTGCCTAATCTTGTTACCTTTCTGGAATAAGCTCGGTGCAAGTACCAATGACCGCTTTGCACTGATTTGTTCTTATATTGTGCAAATTTTAAGCTTGATTGCTGTATTGATCTTTCATAATGCAATCGGTGTGGTGATCTGCGCGATTTTGATGGGTGGGAGTTTTATGGGGACTGTGGTGTGCTCTCAGCGAATTGCGCGAATCTTTCAACCGCATCAAGGCCCTAAACTGTACGCAGCGCTGATTAGCCTATATGCTGGCACCCAACTAATTGGACCGTGGCTGGCTAAACTCTGGATTGATCATGGAGGGACATTACTGCAAAGCTTTTATATGGGCTTGGCAGCTCTGATCTGGGGCCTGCTCTGGACACTGCGTACACCGAATCCCGCGAATGTGGTTACGACACATTAAGGCGTAAATAATTTGCCACAATCCAGAGCATTTCCAGACTCATCACCATGCCAAATAACCACCACCCTCTGCGTTTGTGTTGAACTGTGTGCTTATTAGAATACATTGCAGATACATCCTTTTTTTATTGTGCTGATAAATCTAAAGCAAAAGCCATACCACAGCACAAAATATAAACAGCATAAAAAAACGCCACACAAGGTGGCGTTTTTTTATGCGGCTGAATTAGCCAATAAATTTACGTGCGTTACGGAACATACGTAACCATGCACCATCTTCAGTCCAGTTTTCTGGTGACCAAGAATGTTGAATAGCACGGAAGTTACGCTCTGGATGCGGCATCATAATGGTTGCACGGCCATCTTTAGAGGTCACACCTGTAACAGCTTCTGGTGAACCATTCGGGTTCAGCGGATAATGCTGAGTTGGGTTACCCAAGCTGTCGACATAACGTAAAGTAACTTGCTGATTGGCATTTAAGCTCGCCAAATGAACATCGGTTGTCACTACACGACCTTCACCGTGAGCGACTGCAATTGGCAAGATCGAACCTTGCATATCTTGCAACAATACCGACACCGATTTTTCAACACGCACGTTTACGCTACGCGCCTCAAACACTTCCGAAACGTTACGATGGAAACGTGGCCATGCATCAGCACCCGGAATAAGCGGTGCAAGCTGTGACAGCATTTGACATCCGTTACAAATCCCCAGACTAAAGGTATTGTCACGATGGAAGAAGCTCTCAAACTGATCGCGTAATTTCGGATTAAACAGCACCGATTTGGCCCAGCCACCACCTGCACCCATGACATCACCGTAAGAGAAGCCACCACATGCCACCAAACCTTCAAAATCTTGAAGATCGACACGACCGGCGAGTAAGTCACTCATGTGAACATCAATGGTGTTGAATCCGACTTTATCAAAAGCCGCCGCCATTTCAACGTGCCCATTGACACCTTGCTCACGCAAAATCGCCATATTTGGACGACGTGTCGCAATGAAAGGCGCTTCAACTGGTTCGTTTAAATCAAAAGTAGCTTGTGCAATCAAACCTTTATGATCTTGATCTGAAATCAAGGCAAATTCTTGGTCGGCAGTTTCAACGTTGTCACGTAAACGCTGAATTTGATGAGACACTTCTGCCCACGCACGTTGTAATTCGGCACGTTCAAAAGTTAAACCGTTCACAGTTAATTGATCTGAACTGTTCACACGGCCAACTACCGAAATCGCATCTTTAAGGCTAGAAGCCGAAATTTCAGCTTGTACAGCGTCCCAATCTGCAGCTTTTAACTGAACCACTGCACCAATTTCTTCTGCAAACAGGCTTTCAACGCTTTGCTGTTCAAGTGCAACACCTAAACGTGATGCAAACATCATTTCGGCAACCGTAGCGAGCAAGCCACCATCACCGATATCGTGATAGGCTTGAATTAAACTGCGATTATTCCAGTCTTGTACCAACGCAAAAAATGCTTTTAAGTCATCAAAACTGTCAACATCTGGCGTAACCGTCCCGATTGCCTTGTATACTTGAGTGAGAATCGAAGTGCCGAGACGGAACTGGCCTTTCGATAAATCGATACGAACCAGAACAGATTCATCAAATTTTTTCAGCTCTGGTGTTAAGGTTTTACGCACATCACTCACAGGTGCAAATGCAGTAATCACACCCGACATTGGCGAAGTCACGGCTTTGTCTTCACCATTATCATTCCACGTCGTACGCATGGAAAGCGAGTCTTTACCGACCGGAATCGCAATACCCAGCGCAGGGCACATTTCCATACCAATGGCTTTTACACCTTCAAATAAAGCTTGATCTTCACCTTTTTGACCTGCAGCTGCCATCCAGTTTGCAGAAAGTTTGATGTCACCAATTTGTTCGATATTGGCCGATGCAATATTAGTAATCGCTTCAGCCACCGCTAGGCGTGCAGATGCCGCAGGGTTTAACAATGCCACCGGCGGGCGTTCACCCATTGCCATAGCTTCACCTGTGTACCCTTGAAGGCTGGTTGTGGTCACCGCAGCATCGGCAACAGGCACCTGCCATGGGCCAACCATTTGGTCACGTGCCACCATCCCAGTAATCGAGCGGTCACCAATGGTGATCAAGAACGATTTAGATGCCACAGTTGGGTTTTTAAGTACACGGAAAATGGCATCTTTTAAATCGATCTGTGTCGTATCAAAAGCTGTACCTTCACGTTCAATGCTTTCATAAGAACGTTGCATACGAGGCGTACCACCTAGCATGACTTGCATCGGGATATCCACCGCATTGTTTTCAAACAATGGATCTTCAACCGTTAAATGACGCGCTTCAGTTGCTTCACCAAGCACAGCAAACGGACAACGCTCACGCGCACAGATTTCTTCAAACTGAGCCAAAGACTCTGGACGAATCGCAAGCACATAACGTTCTTGTGCTTCGTTTGACCAGATTTCCATTGGGCTCATGCCAGGCTCAAGCGATGGAATTTTACGTAAATTTAAAATCGCACCCAATTCATGGTCGTTTACCAGTTCAGGCATCGCATTTGAAAGACCACCTGCACCAACGTCATGAACAGACACAATCGGGTTGAAATCTTCTAGGCGCCAGCAGGTATCAATCACTTCTTGGCAACGGCGCTCCATCTCTGGGTTTTCACGTTGTACAGAAGCAAAATCAAGGCTCTCACCCATGGTACCGCTGTCTACAGAAGATGCTGCTCCACCACCCAAACCAATCAACATGGCTGGTCCGCCCAGTACAATCAGTAAATCGCCTGGTTGAATTGCATCTTTTTCGACATGATCTGGACGAATGTTGCCGTAACCGCCCGCAATCATGATTGGCTTATGGAAGCCTTTCACTTCTCCGTTGACATTTTGTTCAAATGTACGGAAATAACCGTTTAATGCCGGACGGCCAAATTCATTGTTAAATGCTGCACCACCCAATGGACCTTCAATCATGATTTGAAGTGGAGATGCCATACGTGACGGTTTACCGTAGTTTTCTTCCCAAGGCTGTTCAAAGCCCGGAATATTAAGGTTTGAAACGGTAAAGCCGGTCAAGCCTGCTTTTGGTTTACCCCCACGGCCTGTTGCGCCTTCATCACGGATTTCACCGCCTGAACCCGTTGCAGCACCCGCAAATGGCGAGATTGCAGTTGGATGGTTATGGGTTTCAACTTTCATCAGGATGTGTGCAGCCTGACTTTTATATTTATAAATATAATGACCGGTGTCATTGTCTTTTTTTGGATAAAAACGCTGAGTATCGTAGCCCACAATCACAGACGCATTATCTTTATAGGCAGATAACACTTCGTCTGGTGACTCTTTATAGGTGTTTTTAATCATCTGGAACAAGGATAACGGCTGTACTTCACCATCAATCGTCCACTCTGAACCAAAGATTTTATGACGGCAGTGCTCTGAGTTTGCCTGAGCAAACATCATCAGCTCGATATCGTTCGGGTTACGGCCCAATTGAGTAAAGGCATCGGTAAGGTAGTCAATTTCTTGCTCAGACAATGCAAAACCAAATTCATTGTTGGCTTTAACCAGTGCCGCTTTACCCTCACACAAAATATCAATCGAGTTGAGCGGTTTTGGCGAAGTTTCCAAAAACAATGCATTGGCACTGTCAATTTCTGCAAAAACTGTTTCAGTCATGCGGTCATGAAGTGCTTGTTTCACTTCATTGGTCATTTCGCTAATCCCTTTAAGGGTAAACAAAATACCACGCTCTAAACGATGAATCGGTGTATTACAGTTTTTGAAAATATCGGTGGCTTTAGACGACCACGGCGAAATGGTGCCGATACGTGGCGTCACCAAAACTTGGATTTCATCTGTTGCCGCCTGACGCAGCTCAAACGATGATCCATCATTTAATAGTTGTAATGCAGATTGATGCTGCTGCTCGTTGAGCGCTTGATCAAACAGATAAACCCATTGGCTGTCAAAAGATTGTACAGAACTAATTGACGATAAACGTGTTAATAGTTGAGCTTTCTTAAAAGAAGAATGTGCTGGTGCACCGGCCACGATAAACATGTTGATTTTGGCTCCACGGGCAAGTCTGATGAACTTTACCGCAATGTGACTTTAGAGAGAGCGCATATTCTACTGTGAAAAGCAAAAATCGGCTAGATGAACATTCCGTATTATCTAAATGAATTGCATCAAAATAATCACAATCACGAAAAGAAATTAAATTTCACTAAAAGCGCCAACTTCTGTCGCACTGATCTAGTGCTTTTTTCTTTTTTTTGGCATCATGAAATCAGAGATCTCAAGAAAAGTTATAAATGGAACAAATGCGCTGGTTAGAGCTGCTTTCAGCGGTTCGTTTAGGTAGTAAAAAAAGTAAAACTGAATTGGCCCGTAGCCCATATCATAAAGATTATGATCGCATCATCTTCTCGCCGAGTTTTCGACAACTAAACCGCAAAACTCAAGTCCACCCGCTCACCCAGCAAGATGGCATTCACACACGGCTCACACATTCACTTGAAGTGTCTTGTGTTGGGCGCACATTAGGAATGTTAGCTGCTGAAAAAATCAAGAATGAACTTCCCGCGTGGATTTCTCCATCAGACATCGGTGCCATTATTCAGGCTGCGTGTCTTGCACATGACATTGGCAATCCACCTTTTGGTCATGCAGGTGAATATGCCATTCGTGACTGGTTCGATGAAGCTGAAAATCAGCGCTATCTTGAAGGCCTTACCCCCGAACAACATGCCGATGTATGTCAGTTTGAAGGCAATGCCCAAGGCTTACGTATTTTAACGCGTCTGGATTATCACCCCAATGACGGTGGGATGCGACTCACTTTTGCTACACTGGGTGCTTATTTAAAATATCCGTGGTTGTCTCATCCGGTTGACCATATCGACTCAACGCATCTGCGCTCCAAGTTTGGCTGCTATCAGTCTGAAAAAGAAGTGCTGGTGCAAATTGCAGAACAACTTGGGCTCATCCAGTTGGGCGAATATCATTATTGTCGCCATCCTTTAACCTATTTACTCGAAGCGGCCGATGATATTTGTTATGCCCTGATTGATCTTGAAGATGGCATCAGCATGAACATGCTCGAATATGATGAAGTTGAGCCTTATTTTCTGAATTTGATTGGTGACTATGGCACCCCACACGAACTGACCCTCCCGCACGCCACATGGCATCAGAAAGTCGCGGCCCTACGTGGACGGGTGATGAAACGCTTAGTTGCAGAAGTAACCAATGCCTTTGCACGTCATCATGATGAAATACTGGCGGGTAAGCTCAATGGCGGTTTATTGCAATATTGCCCAAGTGATATTCATATTGGTATTCAAAATGCAAAAAACCTGACTCGAGATAAAATTTTTGATCATCCACACAAAGCGGATCTTGAATTACTGGCACACTCGAGTTTGCAGCATTTACTCGATGCTTTTATTCCGCTTGCCCAACCAAAACAGCGGCTACGCTTTAAAGATCAGCGTTTAATGGTAATTTTGCAAAATCTTGGCATGATCATGAGTGATGATCTCTATCAGAACATCATGCAGATTTTAGATATTATCAGCCGTTTTTCCGACCATCAGGCTTATGCCATTTCGCAAGAGCTCAAAGGCAATAAAGTCAGCATGTTTTAAATTTTAGTCGCCAGATCAAATCAGTTGCTTGTACAACAGCCGGTTATTTGCTGTGGAGTATCAAGATTTTTGTTATTGTATTTTTTGAATTTGAAGAGTGATTGAATCGCATGATTGGTTGTTTAATTGGTGAAGTTTTTGCGCTTGAGGCGCCGACCGTATTGCTGAATGTCAATGGTGTCGGTTATGAAATCGACACGCCGCTATCAACATTTTGTCAGTTGCAAAAAAGACAACGCGTCACATTATGGACGCATCTGGTGGTTCGAGAAGATGCACAGCAACTATTTGGTTTTATCGATGCACAAGAAAAGTTGGTTTTTAGAACGCTACTCAAAGTGAACGGTGTTGGTCCCAAAATGGCATTGGGCATTTTATCTACCCTTAGCATAGATTTACTGATCCATACCATTGAGCATGACGACATCAATACTCTTATTAAAGTTCCTGGGGTAGGTAAAAAAACAGCCGAACGTTTAATGATAGAGTTACGTGATCGCTTCAAAGCCTTATCTACTCCGAGTGGCACAGGCTCCGCTATGGCGCCAGCACAGATCCAGTTTAGCGCTAACTCCCCCGTGGCAGAAGCAGAAGCCGCCTTACAGTCATTGGGCTATAAACCAGCAGAAGCACAAAAAGCAGTGGCAGCAGCAAAAGCCAGCCACACTGAAGCAGCCGATATTATTCGTGCTGCATTAAAATCGATGATGAAGTGAGCCGTCAATGAGTGATCGTTTAATCAGTGGCAGTGAAAAACCAGAAGATCATTTTGATCGCGCCATTCGTCCTACCTCGCTCGCTGACTATATTGGTCAGCCCGTGGTTCGTGAGCAAATGGAAATCTTTATTGGTGCGGCACGTGGCCGAGGTGAAGCACTGGATCATACGCTTATTTTTGGTCCTCCTGGCTTAGGAAAAACCACACTGGCCAACATTATTGCCAGAGAAATGGGTGGAAACCTCAAGTCAACTTCAGGCCCGGTGCTTGAGCGTGCCGGTGATCTTGCCGCCATGCTGACCAACCTTGAAGAAGGTGATGTGCTGTTTATCGATGAGATTCATCGTTTATCGCCGGTCATCGAAGAAATTCTGTATCCAGCAATGGAAGATTATCAACTGGATATCATGATTGGTGAAGGGCCTGCTGCGCGTTCGATCAAGCTTGATCTTCCACCGTTTACCCTAGTGGCCGCCACAACACGAGCAGGTCTACTCACCTCGCCGCTGCGTGATCGATTCGGTATTGTCCAGCGTCTTGAATTTTACTCGGTCGAGGATCTGACCCATATCGTGACGCGCTCTGCAAATCTGATGGATGTTCCGATCACACATTCGGGTGCGGCCGAAATCGCACGTCGTGCACGAGGTACGCCGCGTATCGCCAATCGTTTGCTCCGACGAGTACGTGATTATGCGCAGGTAAAAGGGACTGGTGAAATTACACAAGAAATGGCGCAACGTGCACTTGATATGCTGAATGTAGACAAAGACGGGCTAGACACACTCGATCGACGTTACTTAAGCATGCTGCTTGAACGTTTTGATGGCGGACCGGCAGGTGTGGAAGCATTGGCTGCCGCTATGGCAGAAGATAGCGGAACGCTTGAAGATGTGATTGAGCCGTATCTTATTCAACAAGGTTATGTGATGCGTACCGCTCGTGGCCGAATTGCCACCAACATGGCGTATTTACAATTTGGCTTAACCCCGCCAGAGCCTAAAAGCTAATTTTTAAGAATGTGCCAGCGAGAAAAAATTGATCTCTGGCACATTTAAATCGTGGCTTTTTTACATATATCATTTCTCTAATTTTTATAATAATCAAAGAATAAGTATACGTATTAAGTATTTTTTTATACTTAATACGCTCATGCAATTTCGCCATAAAATTGGCAAAATAACGTTATCAAAATACAAAAAACGATTTTTGAAAAAGGAATTTTCTCTTGAAACAATTTAAAAAAGCACTGCTATGCACGCTGTCACTTTTTACAGTCTGCACAGCGAGTTATGCCGATTGGGTGAAACAGTCAGCTCAACAAGTTGAACCGCAAACAATTCAGTTACGTCATCAAATCCATCAGCATCCCGAACTTGGGAATATGGAGTTTCAAACCTCAAAACTGGTCCAGTCCGAGCTGAAATCTTATGGTATTGAAGTAAAAACCGGTTATGCTAAAACAGGCGTGGTGGGCATATTAAAAGGTGCAAAACCAGGTCCGGTAATGGCATTACGTGCCGATATGGATGCACTTCCTATGCAAGAGCAAACAGGACTTCCCTTCGCAAGTCAAACCAAAGCCATCTATCAAGGTAAAGAAAGTTACGTGATGCATGCTTGTGGTCACGACGCGCACACCGCGATGCTTCTGAGCGCTGCAAAAATTCTCGCTCAGCATAAAGATAAAATTGCGGGCACAGTGGTGTTTCTATTTCAGCCTGCTGAAGAAGGCGGTGCAGATATTGATAACTTTACTCAGGGTGATCAAATTGGATCACGTAAAATGATTGCAGATGGCGCATTAAATCAACCAAAACCTGAAGTGATATTTGGTCTTCATGTGATCGCGGGTATGAAAAGTGGAGAGCTATATTACAAAGATGGTGTGATTTTAAACAGTGCAGATCAGCTTCGTATTCGTGTTACGGGACAAGCCGTACACGGCTCAACACCTTGGTATGGACGCGATCCTGTTGTCGCTTCAGCAGAGATTATCAATAATTTACAGACCTTGATAAGTCGTCGTACCGATTTATCTAAAGGAATGGGCGTTGTCAGTATTGGAAATATTCAGGCAGGCACGGCAGGTAATATTATTCCTGAGCAAGTTGCTATGGTTGGGACTATTCGTTCTAATCATGAAGATATTCGTCAAACGATTCTAAAAGATTTACCTGTTATGGTTGAGCACATTGGCTTGGCAAATGATGTGAAAACCCACGTTGATATCGCACAGTATGCTCCGGTCACCTCAAATAATAAAATATTAACTGAATCTATGCTGCCAACACTTAATGCCGTTGTTGGTGTGCAAAAACTACATCGCCTAGATACGAATGCCAGCGCGAGTGAAGACTTTTCATACTATGGCCAATACATGCCATCATTGTTTGTATTTCTTGGAGCAACCCCAAGCACAGTTGAACTTAACAAAGCCGCACCAAATCATAATCCTAATTTTATTGTCGATGATGCAACTTTAAAAACAGGCGTTGAAACACATGTGCGGTTTGTTTTGGACTATCCAAATGTAGCGCAAAAAGTACAAGATGCTTGGTTAAATAAAGATCAGAATCCATCTTAATTGAAACTGATGGCAATTTAAATGAGTGCACTCTGCTTAAAATTAAACAATTATGCATCGCTAAGATTTTAATTATTCTGGGTTTTTATGAAAAATTCCAGAATTTTTTTTCCGTTTAAATCATCATGATGATTGGAGTGTTGTGCCATTGGACGCTTCAGATAAGCTGATAAACTTCAATGCGGTAGAACCTTGGCGCATGAGCAAATTTCTCTACTTTTCCCACAGATTTTGAACAGCGCCAACTCAAAACACAATATTGAATCAAAAGACGGAACACTCTCATGGCGAATAAATTCGAATTCCAAATTCGTGTATATATTGAAGATACTGATGCCGGCGGTATCGTCTATCATGCTAACCATATTCGCTATCTTGAAAGAACTCGTACAGAATGGCTTCGTGCCTCTGGCATCGATCACTACTGGCACCAAAAAGACTATAACTTTGTTGTGCACAAAATTGCACTGAAGTACATTCGCCCAATCATGATGGACGATATGATCACTGTTACAGCAAGTGTAGTTTCATGTAAAGCTTCGTCATTTGTATTGCAACAAAATATATATCGTGGTGAAATCATGCTAGCTTCTGGTGAAGTGGAACTGGCGTGTTTAAATGCTGAATTGCGCCCTCGTCGTTTACCAGATGAAATTCGTGGTCTTATTCTTCAAGAATTGGAACAAGCTTAAAAAAACAAACTTTGGCATACGTAACTATGGCAACACCAGCTCAATCTTCATTGCATATTTCTGATCTTATTTTACAAGCAAGTCCTGTGGTACAGGCCGTAATGTTGATCTTACTTTTCGCATCGATTTATAGTTGGTATCTGATTGCCAAGTTACATATGAGCTATAAAAAATCTGCACAACAGGATGAACATTTTCAAAAAATGTTCTGGTCGGGTGCAGAGCTGAATACGCTTTACAACAATGCACAGCTCAACTCAAAACGCACAGGTCTTGAAGATATCTTTTATCATGGACTGGGTGAGTTTTTTAAACTTAAAAAGCGCCATGCTCCCGCCTCTCAAAGTATTGAAGGAACTGAGCGAATTTTACGTGTCGGTTTAAGTCGGGATCAAGGCCGCCTCGAACAAGGACTTGGTGCCTTGGCCAGTATTGGTTCTGTTGCACCTTATGTTGGTCTGTTTGGGACTGTGTGGGGCATCATGAATGCCTTTATCGGTTTGTCAGCAGTTGATCAAGTCACCCTGGCCACTGTTGCACCAGGCATCGCAGAAGCACTTATTGCCACAGCAATCGGTTTGTTCGCTGCAATTCCAGCGGTACTCGCCTTTAACCATTATACAGCTAAGGGTGAAGCGCTTTATTCTGACCGCGCACTTTTTGCAGAAGAAATGGTCGCATTGCTGCAACGTCAATCTGTAGGTTCCACTCAGGAAGACGTATAATGGCCATTCAGCGTTCCGGGCGCTTTGAGCGCATTAAAAAGCCGTTAAAAAGTGACATGAATGTCGTACCCTATATTGATGTCATGCTGGTGCTCTTGGTTATTTTTATGGTGACTGCTCCAATGATCACCAGTGGTATTAAAGTAGATCTACCACAAGCCAATAACACACCAATTGAATCTAAAGAACCCGCAATCGTAACCCTTGGACAAGATGGCCAGATTTTTCTGCAATATAAAGATCACAAAGAAGAACCTGTTTCACTCGATCAGCTCAAAAATATATTAGGAGAGGCTCAAGCTCAGGCTGATCAAAGCAATCAGAAGCTGACTGTATTGGTCAATGGTGAAAAATCTAGACCTTATGGCGATGTGGTTTCACTCATGTCTACTTTACAAGCAGCAGGTTTAACACAAGTTGGTCTGCTTACAGAACCATTAAAGTAACCCATGAAAAATTTTCAAAAGCCCGCTTTTAAAGAACGATCAATTGCACTCGGATTTACACTTGGTGTTCATACGCTGGCAATTGTTGGCTTACTTTATTTGGGCTTAAGTAAACCACCTGAACCGCCTAAAAAAATCACCACTGTACTGGTGAACCCTGCCGATTTGGCTTTACCTGTTCAAGAAGCAGATACGACGAGTACGCAAGTCGCACAGAACATACAGTCAACACAAACACCCAATCAAGAAGCTCCCATTATTCCTGCAAGTCCTCAAGAGCAATCTCAATCTGAGGTAAATGCCGCCGCACTCGCAGCAGCAACGGCTGCCGCAAAAGCTCAAGAGCTGACACAAGCAAAAAAAGCAGCAGCTGAAGCAAAGCGTGAAGCAGAAGATAAAGCTCGAGCTGAAGCTCAAGAAAGATTAAAAGCCAAGGCAGAGGCTGCTGAAAAGACTAAAGCCGATGCAGCCGAAAAGGTCAAAGCTGAAGCCGCTCAAAAAGCTAAAGCCGATGCCGCTGCAAAAGCCAAAGCGGATGCCGCTGCAAAAGCCAAAGCGGATGCNNNNGCAAAAGCCAAAGCGGATGCTGCTGCAAAAGCCAAAGCGGATGCTGCTGCAAAAGCCAAAGCTGAAGCCGCTGCAAAAGCCAAAGCTGAAGCAACAGAAAGGGCCAAAGCCGACGCTGCTGCAAAAGCCAAAGCGGATGCCGCTGCAAAAGCCAAAGCGGA
>NZ_JVOR01000113.1:0-11198 GCF_001054715.1 Acinetobacter sp. 243_ASPC
CTCAATTTGGGGCGCTTTGCATTTCAAATCTTTGTGCAACAAAGCCCTTTTAATGGCAATAGACTATTTCGATACACTGACCAAGCCCGAGAGCATATTGAGATATTCATTGATATGCGCTGTAGTCAGTACAGGCTGGAAGCTGACTTTAGGTACATAACCTTTGACGGAGGGGTCATGAATCAAGGCATCGGGGTTATACAGCGTATTATAGCGCTTGATATCCGCAGAAGCCTGCTGTCGACTAAGTCCAAACCAGCTCATCAAACGATTGGTAACCAAACGACCTTCCCAGTATGCAAGCAGCTCGATCGCTCGCATTCGTAGCAGGACTTCATGCTTATCTGTCGTCATATACCAATCAGTCAATAAGTAGCAGCTTTAAGATTACCCTACAGCAAATATACAGTAAACATTTTTGACGGTATTTAAAGGTAGTATTGCAATCACCAGATAAAAAATATACTAGTATCGTGATGATAGCCGTCAAAGTACGATCTCTAGCAGATCATGGATCCTGGTGTAGAGCGTAAATTGAGCTAAATTTAGAATGAGAGAAATATGGGTTTTAGATTTCGTAAAAGTATTAAATTATTCCCGGGTTTTAAAATTAATCTGACCCATAAAGGCATCAGCAGTGCCAGCATTGGCAAACCTGGTGCTTCTCTAAATATTGGGAAAAAAGGTACGCGAACCAGTGTCGGTATTCCAGGTACGGGACTATCTTACTCTAAACACCAGCCTTACTCTAAAATGACCCGTGTTCCACAACCGACATCGCTAGAACACACGGAATATAATCCTCAGAATTTAGAACAACCGAAGACAAAGATCTGGCCTTGGATTATTTTTGGAATATTGTGTTTTATGGTGGGTGCCGTCATTTTTTAGCAAGAACAGCATTGTATTTTGATCAAAAAAA
This sequence comes from Acinetobacter sp. 243_ASPC, assembly GCF_001054715.1. Lineage (NCBI taxonomy): Bacteria > Pseudomonadati > Pseudomonadota > Gammaproteobacteria > Moraxellales > Moraxellaceae > Acinetobacter > Acinetobacter sp. 243_ASPC. Next base: position 923 of record NZ_JVOR01000113.1, read on the forward strand.
AGCCCACATGGATGAATGGGCAAACTAAGGAATTAATATCCTTCAGAAACTCCAGCGCAATTCTCGCTACTTTCAGTAAGCGACTCTGGTTCAATCATGATAGTCTGACTCAATCGAATCGAGGTAAATCGATCCATCACAATTGGAGCAGAAATTATGCTTGAATACATTCTTGAATGATGCTGAAAAGTCTTTGAGTTTTAATTAATAAATAAGAGTATCCATGTCTACCCTCAACTTTACTTATTTTCAGATAGTAACCAATCGAGAGCACTCATTTTTACAATACCATTATAATTCGCTTCAGTCCCTATCGTGTCTAAGGTAAGCAAATACTTGGGATACGAATCAGAAATTTTCTGTAATGGACGTAACTCTCGGCTGAGTGTCTCCTCATTGAGCGTTTCTAATGCCACCTGATAATAAGTTAAATTCTGTAAAGTATCGACAGCAACAAAATCAATTTCATATTCATCAACCCGCCCTACATAAACCGTATAACCTCGTCTGACAAGCTCAAGATAAATCACATTTTCTAAGATATGACCTTGATCAGCATTAGCATCAGGCAACATAATCCGGCGCAATCCGACATCAACTAAATAGTATTTTTCAGAGGATTGTAATAACTCACGCCCGCGTACTTTAAATTGTGCGGCACTATAAAATAACAAACTGTCCTGTAAGCCCTGAATATAGCGTTTTACTGTTTCAAATGAAATCTTAACCCCACTTGAAATAAAGGTATTTTTAATTTTATTGATGGAAATAGGTGAGCCAGTCACGCTTGCCAAATATCTTGCGACACGCTCGAGAGAGTTAATATCGGCAGTATTCAAACGGGGAATAACATCTTTAAACATTACACTGGCATAGACCGCTTGCAAGTAATCATAAGTTTCCTGCTGGCTAGTCATGGCAAGCGTATAAGGGAAACTACTGCGCGTATACATAGCATACAAATCACGATTGGATAATTGTTGGATGATCGGATTATTTTCAATATGCCACTGTTTAAATTCTTGGAATGACAGAGGTAGAACGTGTTGCTCGATATAGCGTCCTGTAAGTAAAGTCGCAAGTTCTCCACTTAGAAAGAATGCATTTGAGCCTGTAATATATAAATCGATATAATCCCGAACATATAAAGAGTCGACTACTTTCTCAAAATTTGTAACATGTTGTATTTCATCTAAAAAAACATAATTTTTTTTACTTTTATCAACTTTGGACAATACATAATCATGTAGTTTACCGTAATCGGTGAGTTCTTCAAATTCCATAAATTCGAAGTTGATGGCAATGATGTTTTCGGCTTGTACACCCTGTGCTTTTAGGTCTTGTTGAAACATCGCCAATAAGGTGGATTTTCCAGAGCGACGGACACCTGAAAGTACTTTAATGACATCACGGTCTTGCCATGTATTCAGAAATTTTAAGTAACCATCACGTCGAATATTAGCGCTTCTCATTATTTACACTTAGAATCTAAAGTTTTAATAAATTCTATCAAATTTTAGAATACATGTGTGAATATATTTTAATTTTAATAAAAGTTTAAAGGTTAAGTGAAACATTCAAAGCTGCTGTTGAAGTATACGGATAGTAAATGTAATAAAAATCTAGATTCTATCTTTTTTGATTATTTTCCATGTCATGTTATTTCATTGATGCTACGACTTAACGGCTATATAAATTAAGTGAAAAGTAAATGGAACTAAGATGTTAACTAGAGTGGAACTCATTTTTGTTGTGCTAATGGTATCAGCCTTATTGCGTATGAATTGCTAAAAGGTTTATTTTAAAGTCACCTATACATGTTTTTGATCAAAAAAAATGCCCATAGGGGGAATCTATAGGCAAAACTAAGGACCTTGACGGTCATTCAGAAACTACAGCTAGCTTCTAGTTATGATTCTGCACTGAATTAAAAACAACCACATTGGCTGAATATATCAAAAGTTAAATCATTGATAAATTTTAGAAAATTAATTTACCGCCTCTGCTGCTCAATACAGTAATTCACCAAACAAATCCGCTCTAATCTCTTCCAGGCTCAGATCTGATTTCATTCTATTACAGATGGGATGAACCAGCAGGCCATTCTCTAGAACGCCTTGCCCACCTACGGCTTTGGCAATCCTATGATCCGATTCAGTAGAATCAAGATAGATCAATCCATCACAAATGAGGCAAAGGTTATGATTACCCACCACAAAATTGTGCTTAAGCAGACTCTTGGTTAATGCCGAAAAGGCCTTTGGCTTTGACCAAGAAATTGGACTAATCGACTCCACATATCCCACCACATTCTTGACTACTGCATCATCATAACCACCCAAAAACCTTTCGACATAGAACTCGTTAAAGTTTATGTACTTGAAGGCCTTAGACATGGACAGAATAAAGGTATTCAGGCATTTCTCATCATCAAAATCAACCTCCATTTCCAAGCTTAAGCAAATAAAGGCTTTATAGACAATCTGTAGCCGATCATAGCCCTTGATACCACTGCCGAACTTGCCGACCGTTTCAGTGGTCGCCACGGGGAAATTGGCGATCAAGAACTCAATACTACGGCGTACCCGGGTGAAGTCCTTGAAACTAATCTTTCGATGATGAATCTGCATGCGGCTTTCATGAATTTCATACACAATTGAAAACCATGCAAGAAAAGAAGTAATCTGAAAACGCTGATCCTTATAAAAATATAAGTATGGATGTAAGCCCAAACTCGGAACCCCAGCATTTTTTACAGGCGTTGCTATCCTGCAAAGAATGGTCAACAGATGCGACATTAGGTTTTCAACGCGCTCCCCCTAATTCAGACTCATAATATTATGAATCTGATCACCCGCAATGATATTCATCAGCTCATTGACCAAGCCAATTTTTTTGCCATGACTCATTTCATTGTCTAATAAAATGGTCGAAAAAAGTAGCTGGTGGATCCTCTCCCCTAACTCAATCAACTCATTTAAACGTGTATATTGGAGCTCTTCTAGGTTAGATTTATTGTCATTGATATAACAACAGGCATAGATCGCATAATACGCGTCACTACCGCGATTTCTTAGGTGATATTCCTCATATTTATCTAAACGTTTAGTATCTGAGTTAATCGATTGAAATACCCGTCGTGCATCTTCTGGAGTCCCCATTACCTGTCTGAAACTAATTTTAATATCTTCTAACTTCGACTTTTTTTCTGCAAATTCAGCATCAGTGCAAATTCTTTGAAAATCAGCGAGATCTCCTAAATAATTGCGGAGGTAACGAATATCTTGTTTTTGTGGATCATTGAAATTAGGTGCTTGAGTGACTTGCTTATCCGCAAAATATCTATTAATCCACGCATAGATACAGGAAAGACGATGTGCTCCATCAATAATGTAAATATTGCCGTGTATATCTTTCCAATACAAAATGCATAAATTGATGTTTTGATCTTCTGTGCAATCTTCAATAAAGTTTGCAATTTCTTGCACGCTCCAACATTCCGTAGAACGCTGGTTATCCGCCTTAAATAAACATTTGATGATTGGATGCTTTTCAAAATCAGTCAGTGCCACTTCAAAATTGTCACGCTGCATTGAAGGTGACATTTCTTCTGGCAACATGACTTTACGCTGAATAATATTGGTCAATAGTCGTGTAGAACCCATTTCTTATTTTCTCCAGGCAACACTTTCCTACTTTCGCTCAAGTACGAAATTTGAAAATGTATATAGTTCGATTTGGTTAAAGCTGTGAATTAAATGACTGTCAATATCCAGTCAGCGCTAACAAAAGAGACCTAAGAGAAATGGGGGGATTAGATAATAAAATCTTCATGTTTAGTACCTGTAGTTTAGAGTTGACTATCTACAACCATCTTTTCCACGAGATGGAGGTAGACCAAACAGGGGTGGAAATACCGCACTACAGAAGACGGCCAGTCATAGACTGCCCTGCCTGGCCTACCATAATGGCAAACTAAGCATAATAAGCACAAAAAACCGCTAAAGCGGTTTTAATGCTTCTGTAGTAATTTTCAGGTTTCCACGCCCGATTACAGATTTTGCTGTAACGTAATTATCATATGGGTATCTTTTTCTTTGGTCAAACCAAATTAGAATTTTTTATTCATTTTTAAATAAAAAATATTAATCCTTAACATATTGATCAAATGGAAAGCGAAGAAAAAAATCAAATTCGCGGATTCCTAGGCCTTTGCTTGGCAAATCACATATTTGACAAGCAAAGGTTAGGCCCCTTAGGTTGAACAATATATGCTTAGGCTATTTGCACAATGCAAGGTATGATGTAGTCAGGTAAATGATATTCATGCACACTTAGCTGTCTTGAACAAATTTACAGAATTTGGCTGCACTTATACCCAAATTGTCACTTGAATTTAGCTCAATTAGGGTAGCGCTGTCTTTCAAAACTTTATGTAATAAAGCGTGCGTAAGTCATATTTACTTAAATTCTGATATGATCTCTAATCTCCAAATATCGTACACTCAACCATGCTAGTACCCATCGCACGGCGCTTAATGACGCTTGTTGAGACATAATTCTAAAATAATCATATTTATTATGTTTCATCACTATCGGAAAAAACTGATGTTCTGTAAGGATTGAAAGCATAGGTTCATCCTCTGCCGTAAAATGCATCAATACTTTTGTTACATTACTTTCATACAACCATTTTTTTATTAACCAATTGTAAGTTTCTGATTGGTTTTGTTCTAAATAATCAAATCGCTCTAAAATCTCTTGTGCGGAATTAAAATCTACAGCCCTTAGTAATTCAGGCAAACGTGCTAATTTTCCTTGTGTCAAGAATGGATGTCTTCCTATATTTGAACCACGTTTACCTGAAGGAATGTTTGACATCGTAATTAAAGCTCTCTTCCAGGACTCAATATCTAATTGTGGCTGTCCCTGTCCAGAAATAAGATACCCCTCAATATCTTCAATCTTTTGAAACAGTTCGTGTTTAATTACTTTACCCGTCGAATTCCCTCTTTTTTGGGCATAGATTACCCACCTCTGACTTTCTATTTTTTTGAGCACATATTTTTCGATGGTATCTCTCAACTCATATTTTAGATTACCATTCTGTTGGTTAATCACTTTGAAATGCCTGAATAAATTACTCCGACTCATGACTCGCTTAAAAAATGCAGTATGTAAATTGAGTTGCTGTTGTTGCATGCTATAGGCATAAGTAGCCAGAAATAAGATATGAACATAATGCTTTAATGTTGTCGATTCATGTAAATGTCCAAGCACTCGGCTAATCGCTTTAATCCCTTGCCCAACCTGTCCTTCATTGCCGACTAGTGTATTAAATTGCTCATTTGATGGCATCCAATTTTGTAGCCATGGCAACTCTATTGTAAGCGCTTTAAAATCCACCACTGTTTCCAAACACTTTAAAGTATATGCACTTGCAAACGTATGTCTTAAATGATGTAAGCTGAGATCAACATCTCCAGTGACTTTCTTTAAAATTTGAGATATTTGATAAAAAAAATGCCTATGCTCACTGCTCTCATCAGATATTAATATCGAATCTTTTTGATTCTTATTAATATCTTCTAATCCCTTTTGGATTGTATGACTTAATAAATTCATCGGAACAACACGTTCTGATCCAAGCGTTTTTAACTGATGCTCACCATAAGGACGAATTCGGAGCATATCCTCATCAATATCTAAGGGCCGTAAATGAAGTGTCTCTGAACGCCGTACACCCATCGCCGCAGATAAACGAAAATGACGCTGAATCTCTAGACGTAAAGCTGCATCATTCACCCCAGATTCTACAGATTGTAATATTTGAACGATCTGCTGCACTTCATTTTTTGAAAAAACTTTAGCACTTGCTTGATGCGCTGTACGCTTTTGTAACCTTATACGATCATCATTTAACTGAATTAAAAAATCCCTAAAGCGATTCCACGCAGCGAGATGCTTGCGATGTGGAAAATGCTCTTGCGTCAACTCCATCCATTTTTGAAACACATCTTCATCAATCTGGCTATCTTTTGTTAAATCTTCTGAAAACCCCAATACACCTGCACTGACGATGGCCAAATGTAAATGAATCATATTTCGATTCTGTAGACTTAACTCTTCTGCATCACAGCGTAAAATCAACCATTGCACAAAGCACGTTAATAAATTAACTGAATAGTGATTCGTTTTATTACTAGCAAGCTGTTTAAGCCAAATGCTTGATCTAGACTCACCTTTTAGCTGCTGAATCATCGCTAAAATATCAGACAAATGTAGTTGCTCATAGCCTATTTCTATTTTACTTTTTGGCTCAGTGCTATCTAAACTTGTGGTTAATTTTTCATATTCGGATAATCGTAATAATTCATTTATTGAAAGATCTTCAGTCAGGACTTGGCCTGATATATAACCTGCAATCAACGGAGTGCTATTTAATATCACCTTTTGCTGTAAAGCTTTCAACCATTGAGCTAACGATAGAGTTGACTTAAGCCCTATTTGTTTTAAATATGTATTAAAACACTTTTGCCAATCCTTTCTTTGTTGATTTCTTGACTGTGCTAAAATCTCTTTTAATCGGGGCTGTAGATACTGTCGGTCTACTAAAATTAAAGTCGAGACATAAGGACTTAACAGTACTGTACGGCGTATCTTCGTCACAGATCTATCATTATTCACTGCCAGCTCAATAAGCCGACTATATCCCATAGCGACTATAGGCTGATCAGAAGCAATAAACTCTAACATTGCTTGTAAATGGCTTACTCTGCACAATTGTGAATACATCGAGAGTACAACCAGCAAACGTCCTATTTCAACATCACAATTTTGATGTTCAGGTAAATTTTCTAAATCATTCTGAATAACATCAAGTAAGTTTTGTTCTATATAACACCATGTACTAAAACTATTTTCAGATGTCAGCCATGTACGATGAGCCTTTTGAGGTAGCTGAACGAATAAAGGAATTTTCGCTTCATCGCGAATATAAGCACAATATGCTTTAATCGCTTGAGGCAAATCAATATTTTTATTTTTAGCTAAATTTGAGGCTAATAGATGTCCAAGCTCTAAAGCTACTTGTGGCTCAGGATTTTCCTCAAAAATCAACGGACAATAGGACTCATACTCTGATTTTTTCAGCCATTCTTTTACATCATTTTCTGAATATTGTATTCTCAACTTCGTCTCTACTTGAGCTGTTTTATCCTCTTGGGTTAAAACAAATATTGGAATATGCTTGATTTTTAAAAAATCAAAACCTTCAAGACATTCGAAACCTAATTGTTTTTGCAAGTTTTCTTGTACATCAAGCCACTGTTGTTGAAAAGCTGATACAGGAAATACAGATAACATATCCCATGGATGACGACCCCGTATCCAGTGCCCAAGTCCAGCGTCCTTGAACCGTCCAGGTAACTGATTATAATCAGAGCGAACCAACTTCCGTGCCCAATTTCTAACTAAACCTTCAATCTGATGAGGAGCACAAAGTTGCACAGCATAAGATGATAAATCAACACGTGGTTCAACTTGCTCCCCTAGCATTCCCATCAAACCACATAAACCTTGAATCTGTTTGATCAACGCTTGCGTCAATGGCACATAACGATCGGTTGATTCATCTTGATGATGTTTATCTTGAATCAATGCCCAGCCTTGCTGACTGATCCACTTTGGAAAGGGCTGCTTAATTCCTCGTCCTGCAGTTGCAAGATTCATCCATAATGCTGTATACAATGTTAAGTTATCAAAGAGCGTCTGCCAATCTTTCTCTTCGGCAGCATGATTTATTCTCTTTTTTATTCGTGTAATTTCATTTTGTATTTCAATAATCTTTATTCCAATTGGGCTACCCACCCGCTTATTGGAAGAGTATATATATTCAGGAATATTAATTTTTATCGTTCTTAAACAAGCAGCCCAGAGTTGCTCAAGTTGCCTCTGTTCAAAAGAGGCATAATGAATCAAGTTATCATAATTTCGACCTGATGCATTCGTCACTGCTTTAACGACAGCTAAATCACCTTGGCTATGATCATATAACAACCGTGGAAGAACATCTCGAATGCTTTTGAGGCTGATTTCTAGCTCTTTAGGTACACGGTTAATCAGTTCACTCACGTCACGTTCAACTGCAATATGATGTCTTGTAATCCCAAGATTTTTGACTTGACTCACCAAATCATTGAGTTCAATCGGTAAAACCAAATGTAATTCATTGGTCCATGGCACATGAAATTTAGAATCTTCTGGTTTTTTTTTGAGTGTCGGTGTCCCTGCAAACACACTTAATACATATGCAGATAAAGTATGATCATACTGAATAGCAATATTATTCTGATCTGCATTTTGACTAAAACGAGGCGCTGTTAATTCACTTACCGAACGTCCTGTGAGTAAACTTAATATTAAAGCTAATTTTGCGCGTAAAATTAAGCTGGTATCAGTATGAGGTGGTTTTGCAGGTTGACAGAGCCTAAACACTTCTTGAATCGAATTTAAGGACAATCGCCATTTGATCCAAACTAAACCAACATTTGTAGCTTCAACATGCTGAGAAGTAGACTTAGATGCATAAAACCCTCGAATTAAATCGGATTGTTCTGCCAAAAAAAATGTAAACAAGGGCTCCAATGGTGTTTCATCTTCTTCAATCTCATCATCCTCAAATACATCTGAGACTAGACCACGATGAATTTCATCTACATCCTCTAAAGGTTGAATAGCAATACTTAATGAGCCGTATCGTTGCAAGATCAGTTTTCTATGCTTTAAACCTATACGGTGTAAAAATTCTCGACGTTTTTTTTTATTTTTTTGCCGATTATTTTGCCAGATTTGTGATAAAAATAGCTTTAATGCATAATAAATTTTATTTAATTGTTCATCTTTATCATGAACAGACATTAACTGAATCAGTTGTTTCGGGGAATTTTGAAGCAGTGATGCTTTTACATCTTCTAAAATCTGTGTATTACCAGCATCACCTAATAGCCTAATCGCTAAAAAGGCATTGTACACACGAGATCCTTTTTGGTCTTTCAGCTTTATGCTTCCATCACCCTTTAAATAACTACTATAAAGCTCAAGAACATGTACCTTGTCTTGAAAATGAAAAATTTGATCTAAAAACCAAATAATTACAGTATCAAAACTCTCATTATTATGATTTTCTCCTGATTTAAGCAAGAGCAAATCACAAATTCCACTGTCTCCAGTAAAGGGGCGCAACGGCGTGGGGTTATGTTTATTTTTATCCGTTGTTTTTGAAAAAAAATGTGAATATTCCTCAGAATACTCTAATGCACTAATGATCTCTAAAGTCTTAAGCTCATCACGAAATTTTGGTAATTCATTATCACCAATCAAGGTGAAAATTCGCTGACAAATGACAACGATACCGGCTAAGCTATAATGTGCACGTAATAAAAATAATGCTCGGAGGAGTTTTTGTTCTTCTATAGGGGTATTCTGGTTTATCCATTTTTTCAGTTGCTGAAAATAAATATTCATAGCCTACTCCTAAGACGATAAATCCATGCTTTCCCAAAGTCTGTTAAAGCTAAAGCAACTTCTGCCGTTGGCGCCAAACGAACAATTTGCTTTTGATATTTTTGATAAAGTTCTTCTAGTTGAGGTAAAAGCACAAAAAAGTCAGCTATGTGAAAATAGGGTTGCACAGACTTGCCCAGCTCTTTCACTTTAATTCTTTCTAATGGCAAAAGCTTTTGGGCGATATAACCAGCTAAAACATTTTCGATTAAAAAAGTACCACTCACCACTGGTGGTGCCCAACCTACCAGTTTTTTTACAAAGGAAATAGGCAGCTTATTTAGATAATGCTGTGTATTTAAAAATAAAATCATTTCTTCTGGATCTAAACGCTTTAGCCGAAGTTGGTCTGCAACCACTGTCTTGTCCTGTGCTTTATCCATTTTTCCCCCAGTGTCTTCTTTTCACACTGTCCTTTAGAATTTTTACCTTACATAAATCCCTATCGACAGCAAGCAATAACTTACGATATATCGCGAGCAGTAGTAATGCTTGATTTTTAATTTTTTCTGAAAACTCACTGCTTATTTCCCCATTGAGTAACATCATTTTCAAAACTAAAGCTGGGCATGGTTTTTCAAACCTACCTTCAGATATTGTTAATGCATCAATGAGCAATGGTGTCATCATTTTTTTCTGCACAGGTAAATTATTTTTAGCGTTAAAATCATAGAATAACACAGTCCCAAAATTAACATAATAAAATCAAATA
>NZ_JVOR01000114.1:0-2581 GCF_001054715.1 Acinetobacter sp. 243_ASPC
TAGAACGTCAGCAGCGTATCAATGATGTCGAGAAACTTGCTGATGATATTGCATCAGAATCACAGGCCCGTATCAGTGATGTTCAAAACTTAAATGGAGATATAGATCAAGAACGTCAACAGCGTATTACTGCTGTGAATCAAGTTGCAGATAATATCGCGTCAGAATCACAAGCTCGCATCAGTGCTGTTCAAAATCTTAGTGATGGTCTGACACATGAAAGCCAGCAGCGTGTTGCTGGTGATGAGCATGTCTTGTCTGTTGTTGATACCTATAAGCAAAGTACAGAAAACTCGTTTGCTGCGGTGCGTCAAGAAATTGATGTCGTAGCAGATGATTTGAGTGCTGCATCAACAAAACTCGATGGTGTCTATGCGAAAGTCACACCTCTGACTGCTGATCAAGATTCTTGGACCGCAGACAGTGGTAGCAATGAAGCGTCAAGCTGGTCGATTCAATCGGCTCAAGTTGATGGCGATTCAGCTCTTGGCCAGCGGATTGATACGATTAATGTTGAAGTTGGTAAAAATCAGGCAGCAATCCAGGAGGAGCGAACAGCACGTGCATCGGGTGACGAAGCCAATACGCAGGCGATCAACAGCTACATTGCCCGTAATGATGTGGCACTTGCATCTGTTAAGCAGACCGCTGAAAGCGCTGTCACTGCATCAAGTAGTAATTCAAGCGCGATTCAGGCTTTAGACAATCGTGTTGATGTGGCTGAGTCTGATGCATCAGTAGCAAAAACCAATGCTGCGAGTGCAATTACCAAAGCTGAAACTGCCGTTACAACAGCGGGATCAGCTTCGAGTCTTGCACAACAAGCATCTGCAACAGCAACCGCTGCGAGTGATACAGCTACAACTGCAAACAGTAATGCTTCCAATGCGGTGAACACGGCAAACACTGCAAACAACACAGCAAATGAAGCCAAAACCAATGCAGCCACGGCTCTATCGACTGCTAATGCTGCAGCCACAGAATCTGCTGCCAATGCTAGCCAGATCAACAGCATTAATGCTGCTCTGGGTGACAAAGCCAGCACCGGTGCACTGAACTCTGTCAAAGCAGAGGTTGATGAAATTGACGGACGATTGACTGCAGCAACTGAAAAACTTGATGGTGTCTATGCGAAGGTCACACCTTTGACCGCGGACCAGAATAACTGGACTGCGGACAGTGGCAGTAATGAAGCGTCAAGCTGGTCGATTCAATCTGCCTATACGGATGGTGATTCAGCTTTAGGCCAGCGGATTGATACGATTAACGTGCAAGTGGGTTCAAATCAAGCAGCAATTCAGGAGGAGCGTTCAGCACGTGCATCGGGTGACGAAGCCAATGCGCAAGCGATCAATAACTACATCGCCCGCAATGACACCGCTTTGGCATCTGTTAAGCAGACTGCTGAAAGTGCGGTATCAGCATCGAGCAGTAACTCAAGCGCAATCCAAACATTAGACAACCGCCTAGAGGTTGCTGAATCTGATGCATCGGCAGCAAAGACCAATGCGGCAAGTGCAATTAGTAAAGCTGAAACTGCCGTTACAACAGCGGGATCAGCTTCAAGCCTTGCACAACAAGCATCGGCAACAGCAACCGCTGCGAGTTATACAGCCAGTACTGCAAATAGTAATGCTTCAAATGCGGTGAACACTGCAAATACTGCCAACAGCTCTGCAAATGAAGCCAAAACCAATGCAGCTACGGCTCTATCAACTGCCAATGCAGCGGCAAGTGAATCTGCTGCCAATGCCAGCCAGATCAACAGCATTAATGCTGCGCTTGGAGATAAGGCTAGTACCGGTGCGTTGAATTCTGTCAAAGCAGAGGTTGAAGAAATTGACGGACGTTTGACTGCAGCAACTGAAAAAGTCGATGGAGTTTATGCCAAAGTCACGCCTTTGACTGCGGATCAAAGTACTTGGACCGCAGACAGTGGCAGTAATCAGGCATCAAGCTGGTCGATTCAATCAGCTCAAGTTGATGGTGATTCAGCTTTAGGTCAACGGATTGATATCGTGAGTGCAACTATGGCTGAGAACGATGCGGTCTATAAAAGTCAGATCAAAGCTACTGCAGATGCAAATAAGGCGCTGGTTGATAAAACTGAAATTATTCAAACATCATTAGGAGAAAATACAGCCTCAATTGAAGAGGTCACGCAATCAGTAGATGGCCTATACGCACAAAAATTCACTAAGTTTGATGTGAATGGAAAGGTTATTGGGTGGGGAGGTGCGAATGATGGTGTAGAGGGTAAATACATTTACAATGTAGATACTTTTGCTTTGGGAAGCGGGGACAGTACTGATTACTATCCTTTTATATTTAGAACCACACCATTTACCGATCCTGCTACAGGAACAGTCTTCCCGGTATCAGCTTACTTAAAGTCTGCAATGTTGGACTACCAGTCCGTTAAAACTTCTCATATTGAAGATCTGGCAGTTAAAACAGCGAAAATTGATAACTTGGCGGTTAAGACGGCCAAGATTGATGATTTAGCAGTTACGGGTGCCAAGATTGATAATCTAGCGGTTGATACGCTGAAAATCAAAGACAATGCGGTAACGGTTCCGGT
>NZ_JVOR01000115.1:0-5605 GCF_001054715.1 Acinetobacter sp. 243_ASPC
ATCTTGATCAGCAGTCAGAGGTGTGACTTTCGCATAGACACCATCGAGTTTTGTTGATGCAGCACTCAAATCATCTGCTACGACATCAATTTCTTGACGCACCGCAGCAAACGAGTTTTCTGTACTTTGCTTATAGGTATCAACAACAGACAAGACATGCTCATCACCAGCAACACGCTGCTGGCTTTCATGTGTCAGACCATCACTAAGATTTTGAACAGCACTGATGCGAGCTTGTGATTCTGACGCGATATTATCTGCAACTTGATTCACAGCAGTAATACGCTGTTGACGTTCTTGATCTATATCTCCATTTAAGTTTTGAACATCACTGATACGGGCCTGTGATTCTGATGCAATATCATCAGCAAGTTTCTCGACATCATTGATACGCTGCTGACGTTCTAAAGCCAAATCCTGATTAGCTTGATCTGCAGTATTTTTGGCATCTTGAATGCGTTGATCATAAACAGTCAGATCACCTTCAATAACGTCAATCTTGTCGATTTTCTGCTGTAAATCTTGATGCAGTTGTGTTTCAGTAATTTTTCCAGACAAGATGTCCAGTACCGCAGATGCATCGGCTGATGTGGTTGCATTAATCCATTCCGTCCATGGCCCGACGTTTCCTAAACGATCAATCAATCGGGCCTGAAAATAAAGCTTAAGATTTGGCTGTAAGCCCTGAATGGTATGTGTTGTGGTTGGATAAGCAAACAATCCCAAAGTCGAGATATTGCTTACACCGTCTGGACTGACACGAATCTCGGTATGAGCCGTATCTAAGGCACCTTTAGCAGGAAAAATCCATTCAAGCTGAATACCAAACAATATACCCGTTGCAGCTAAATTAGCCAAAGCAGGCGGTGTGCCGTTTTTACCCAATAAGGCTGTGACACTGGAGTAAGTCGGTAACGATGCAATATCGAAAGCAGAAAATGCAGTAATACGTGCCTGATAATTACCCGAATATACCCCTTCAACCTCAACAGAGTTGTTGCCCGTCAAAGGCATCTTAATCCAGCTACCATCATCTTTGCGCCATTCGACTTGATAACGAACAGCACCTTGAGCCTGTGGCCATCCAATCACCATCACTGCGATATTCATGCCCTGCTCGATTTTGTCATAGGTCGATAAACTGACTGACTCAACTGCAGGTTGCATATCTGGATTTACAATCGTAATGGGGATTTCGTCAATGTAGGCACCATAATCGATTGCATCATACTTTTGCGGATTGTATTGAACTGCCTTGATTTCAAATTGATGCTCATCGTTTTGTATAATCGAGACAATACGAAATTTCATTGTCGCCAGATCCTGAGCATCAATAACCCATACGTTTTGCGACGAGATTGTATTTTCTTCAAAAGCCGAGACGACCGTCACCACACGGCCATTAATGCCTTCAATGACACGAGCCTTCGCTTTACCGTCTTCACCATTAATGACGAGACGATCACCTGCACGACATACCACATCATCCCGATCCAATGTGACTTGTTTGAGATCAGCCGAAATTGATGATATACGACCACCATTGGCACGACCCGCAAAACTTTGATCCGCAATTTCGATGACTTTTCCGGGTTGTGGAATATACCCATCAAGACCGACTTTAAACACAACGGTTTGAGTTTCGTACTTTTCAGTCTTTAATGCCCAGAGTCCTGCCCGTTGTGCCTGTCCGCGTGAGGTTACACCCCATGCATCAATCTCAACCTTATTAATCCCGTATTTGGCAATGGCCTCTTCATCTGGAATAGGCTCCGGTTCTGTCTTGAATCGATTGTCTGGATTATCGAAATTAACAACAGCAATGGTATGACGATCACGTTTACGTGTACCCGAATACTCAAAGTGCCCATCAATCACATTTGCCCGGGTGAACGTGTATACAGTATCTGAAGGCATATCAGCATCAAGTACAATGCTTTGGCCATCCCAAAACATATAGGCACGCATAACACCTACCATCTTGGTTAATACGCTATAGGCATCTTCTTGGACTTGCTGATAGACGTTTAAAGTAAAACGTGGTTCCTGACCGCCTTTGCCATCTGGCACCAACTCATCACAGTACTGGCTCAATCGATAAATGGACCATTTATCGACCATGCTTTGATCAAGATGATTACCGAGTCCACGACGTTTATCGATACACGCATCATAAAAATGCCATGCTGGATTATTGGTATAGGCATATTTAAAAGTGCCGTCCCAAATACCAACATATTGACGGGTTTCAGGATCGTAATTGGTCGGCACACGAATGAGAACACCCTTACAACGGGCTGCCATTTTTGCAATATTTGAAAAGGTTTCCGCATCATATTGCAGGCCGAGCAATGCAGTGTTGGGGTAGCGCAGTTTGACATCAATCACTTCTGTGACTGCTGCCACATACATTTTGTCAGAAATTAAATCGCTATTCTGGTTTGGGGTAATTCTACGAACTCGAACAAGCCACCCTTGATCTGCACGCGGCAGCTCAATACGATGGGTACGTTGATAATCAGGACTGGTTTTATCTGAAATTTGCGTGTTTAAAACCTCTTCCCACGCACCACCATCAGTCTGGCGATCAATGGCATAGCGAATCGTAAGACCATCTACGTTACCTGTGGTTGCATCCTGCACACGTAAAGCACCCCATTTTAGGCGCACTCGAACAGCATCAAGATCCGTATTAATAAAAGCTCTCACCCATGGCGTGATTTCTTTAAGTTCAACATTGATATTGATTTCATTAGATACATCTGGAAAACCTTCAATGTAATCCTGATCGTTTGTGCCCGAGCGAAAATCTACAACAACATTATCAAAATTTGGATTGTCATTGGCATCGTGAACAGGCGTATCATCCAGATAAACCGATTTTAAGCCATCTGCCAAGCCTTCAATTTCACCCTCTGATAGTCCGTAGAGTATCTTTATCGTGGTGGTTGATTGAGCTGAATCTGGTGCGATAACAGGCGCACGGGATTGATTGGCCTGCTTTTTAGCACCAATGATTTTATTGTCCATATCTGATCCATGCATAAAAAAAGGCGCTATATAGCGCCTAAAATAGGATTTAATTTTTACATAATGTCTTCTGTGAACTGCCCAGCCGATGCAACAAATCCGCCGATCTCACGTTCACCACGTAATATAGATACTGGATTACCTTGCGCGATGGTCGTAACGGCAGAACCAAAGCCCTTATTTGCTCGGTTGCCATCTTGATTCTGGTCTTGGGTTTCGGCTTTTGGCATCAACATTTGTGCGATACCTCCGACCAGCATGCCAGCACCTGCGCCAATCATTGCCACCCCAATATTGGTGGTAATTCCACCAGTCCAGAAACCTGCAACGATGAGCGCAACACCTAATACCACTTGTAGTATGCCATTGCTACCACCTGCGCCCATGACACGCGGTACGATCTTGATCACTGAAGACTCAGTCACCATATCTACTTCATTGCTCCCAATATTACGACCTGTAATACGTCGTTTGGTAATGGTGTCATAGCAATAGGGCTGTTTTCTTCGAGATCCATGCTGTTTAACTTCATCAAAAAAAATAGCAAAACAAAGCCCACGCTCATGTGCATGCAGCATAAATTTCTCAAAGCCAGGTAACAGTACAGACAAGGCCCGTACCGCTTCACGTGTACTTGAAACATCCAGCATAAATTGATGCCCAAACTTTTCAGCAAGGACGCCATACAACTTAATCGTCTTTAACATGATCTTTGTGCCTTAGAATTAAAACCGTGCGCGATTGCCACTCATGGCCGTAAACTTCACGTATCGATTTTGCGTCATACATATGATGAAGGATTAGTGAATTGCCAACGCATGCAGGTGTGTCTTCACTTTTAAAACGCCATTTATCACCCAACCAGATCACCGCATGATTGGGATGCTCTGTACGTCCTACACGACAAATCAGAACGTCACCATATTCAGGTGATTCAACCTGACAGAAACCCGCTGAACGATAATTTTCAACATAAAGAGAGACGTTTTCTTTATTTTCCCACCACGCATCATCACGCTGGAAATTTGGCAATGTGATGTCTAGTTCACGTTGATAAAAGTCACGTACCAGTGAATAACAATCCTGCCAGCCATGGAAAAAATTACGCCCCAATAACGGGGCGGTATATCCATACGGTTGATACTCAGTAATGTCCCAATCCGGAAAACTACAAATAAACCATGGCTTTTTGTGAAGCTCAATCTGATGCAAATCTAACTCTGTTGCTCTGGTAGTGCCATCAGGATGTGAGTGAACATAAGCTTGAATGGCTCCGATGTCCTCAGCATTGGCCAAATCTTCAGGATGAATTTCAAAATTTGTCGTTTTGTCCTGCTTTACTTTGCCCAACTTGTCATAAATCGTAGGGGCGACATTACGGCAGGCAAGGTATTGATCATTGACAATTAACCCACAGCATTCTTCGGGATAAACGTCTGACGCATGTACAAATATGGCTTTTTTTACATCAGCAGATAATTTCATAACTCACCCAATTAAACTTGATGCGGGATATCCACCATGTGACAAAGGTTTATTTTCACCAAAGCGCAAACGGCAGGATCGCATTCGCCCAGGACAACGATCTTGACTTGGATCAGTGGTCGGCTCGTCTTTCATAGTGAACATAGCAGTCCCGGTATAACCACACTGCTCACCTCGATAACCATTAGTACATGCCCAATGGCAGAGATTTGTGATCTGGCGCAGTGGTATTTTTTTACCTTCGAAATCGACTGGATTTGAAAGCTCAAATACGACTTGTTCATCATTTGAAGAAGTCTTTTGCTCGATATAGGCTATCTGGATTTCACTGTCACTCGAAGACGTCGGATTGCCTTGACTGAAATTTTCAGCATCAAGATATTTGGCCAACGTGGTAATGACTTTGAGTTTTGCACCTGCAAAATCATCAAAACGGTAGCAATAGGCTGATACTGCTCCCTGCACACCATTGATATTGTTTGCCATGCTTAACGTCGGCATCGAAGCTTTACCATCAGTCGTTTTACCAAAGCCTGTGCTTTCAATGACCATCGGCTCAAACACTTGACCTTGCCAGATAATATTTCGCATCCAAACTTTTGAATCGCCGACATCAAAAAGTTTATCTGCTGAAATGAGCGTTGTATCTGCTGTGAAACTTGTGCTGTCCACGGTTTGATAAATCTTCTGCCAGTCTTCATATGAAATATGACCATGAAAACGTAAAATGCCAGCTCCTAAGTTGCTGGCATCGAGTTCATAAAGCGTGATCAGTCCATCGACATACAGCTTTTGAAAATCACTGTTGAGGCTCATCTGGTAATTCTCCCAAACCATCTGACTTTAGAAATGTCCGCAAAGATTTACGATAATCAACAAGTACGGCTTTATCAGTGTTCAATTCTTCGAGATCACCATCTTCATCTTCAATTGCATCATTCAAACGTGTGATTTCAATACTGACCCGATCATATTCACTTTGTGCATGAATCATTTTTTGCTGTGCAGCAATTGCGGCTTTTTCAGCATCGGTGAAGTAATTTTGCGGATTCAGATGACGATCAATTTCTTCAGCGGTCATTGCTGTAAA
>NZ_JVOR01000116.1:0-5498 GCF_001054715.1 Acinetobacter sp. 243_ASPC
ATCTTGATCAGCAGTCAGAGGTGTGACTTTCGCATAGACACCATCGAGTTTTGTTGATGCAGCACTCAAATCATCTGCTACGACATCAATTTCTTGACGCACCGCAGCAAACGAGTTTTCTGTACTTTGCTTATAGGTATCAACAACAGACAAGACATGCTCATCACCAGCAACACGCTGCTGGCTTTCATGTGTCAGACCATCACTAAGATTTTGAACAGCACTGATGCGAGCTTGTGATTCTGACGCGATATTATCTGCAACTTGATTCACAGCAGTAATACGCTGTTGACGTTCTTGATCTATATCTCCATTTAAGTTTTGAACATCACTGATACGGGCCTGTGATTCTGATGCAATATCATCAGCAAGTTTCTCGACATCATTGATACGCTGCTGACGTTCTACAGCCAAATTCTGATTAGCTTGATCTGCAGTATTTTTGGCATCTTGAATACGTTGATCATAAACAGTCAGATCACCTTCAATGACGTCAATCTTGTCGATTTTCTGCTGTAAATCCTGATGCAGTTGCGTTTCAGTAATTTTTCCAGACAAGATATCTAAAACATCTGATGCATCCGCAGAAGTCGTAGCGCTGGTCCACTCGGACCACTCACCCACATTGCCGATACGATCGATCAATCGAGCCTGATAGAACTGAGTTAAATTAGGCTGCAAACCCTGAATGGTGTGTGTACAGGTCGGATATGCAAACAGGCCAAGTTGAGCAATGTTACTGTTACCATTCGGCGAAACTTGGATCTCTGTATAGGCGGTATCAAGCGCACCTAATGGAAAGCCCCAATTCAATTTCATACCAAACAAGATACCAGTCGCTTCAATAAACGCGACTTTAGGTGGCTTACCTTGCTTACCCGATAAGGCGGTCAGGTTTGAAGTGGTTGCCAATGATGCAACATCAAAAGCTGAGATTGCAGTGACACGTGCCGTATAGCTTCCAGCATAAATGCCTTGAACTTCAACGGACGTATTGCCAGTTAATGGTAATTTTAT
This sequence comes from Acinetobacter sp. 243_ASPC, assembly GCF_001054715.1. Classification (NCBI taxonomy): domain Bacteria; kingdom Pseudomonadati; phylum Pseudomonadota; class Gammaproteobacteria; order Moraxellales; family Moraxellaceae; genus Acinetobacter; species Acinetobacter sp. 243_ASPC. The sequence continues at coordinate 1,018 of NZ_JVOR01000116.1, forward strand.
CCAGCTACCATCATCCTTACGCCATTCAACCAGATATTTAACGGCGTATTCCGCTTTATTCCAACTAATCACCATAGTAGCCACGCTCAGTCCCTGCTGAACAGAATCGTAAGCTTCGATTTGGATATCAGTTACTGCTGCCTGAGCAACAGGATTAATAATTGATACCGGAACATTTACTGTCGCGGCACCTGAGTCAATTTCATCAAATTTAGATGAATTGTATTCAAGTGCGGTTACCGTAAACTGATGTGAATCATCTTGTTTAACACTCATCACTCTAAACTTTCGTGTAGCAAGATCCGCTGAGTCAATGGTCCATGCATTTTGGGCAGCTACTGACTGCGCATCAAATGGCGTACTAACAACGACTTCACGGCCTGACACACTCAAGATTATTCGACTTGTTGCTTCGCCAGCTTCACTATTGATATAGATGGTATCGCCAGATTTAGCAGTAATCTCCCGATCTAAAGTAATGTGTTTAAAATCTTCGGAAATACTTGAAACTCGCCCACCGATGAAGCGACCTGCATAGTGGTTATCAGCAACCGATATCACTTTACCTGGTAGAGGAATATTCCCGTCTAAACCCACTTTAAAGGTCACTGACTGAGTATCTTTTTGTTCTGAACGAATCGCCCATGCACCTGCACGCTGTGCCTGCCCACGACTTGTGCACCCCCATGCATCGAGTTGAAGAACTTTCACTCCATGTTTGGCAATCGCAGCCTGATCACGTACAAACTCGTATTCAGTCTTAAACCGGTTATCTGGATTATCCCAAGCCACTTTGGCAACGGTGTGCCGGTCTCGAGCACGCGTGCCGGTATACTCGAAAGCACCGTCAATCACATTCGCATTGGTATAGTTGAAGAATACATCTTGAGGCATATCCGCATCACAGACGATACTGTCGCCATCCCAATATGAAATTGCTCGAAACACCCCTGCAAGGCGGCTCAATATCGTGTAAGCGTCGTCTGCAGATTGAATATAAACATTACAAGTAAAACGCGGTTCAAGCCCACCTGCACCATCTGAGACTAAACCATCGCAGTACTGCCCAAGCTTATAAAGAGATGCCTTATCGAGCATTTCTGTGCTAATACGTCCACCTAATCCGTAACGTTTTGCTGTACAGAGGTCGTAATAGATCCATGCTGGGTTGTTGGAATAAGCACGTTTGAATGATCCATCCCAGATTCCGCTATAGACACGTGTCTCAGGGTTGTAATTCGACGGCACACGAATTTTGGTACCACGAGCTCGAATTGCAACTTTGGCCACACTCGAAAAGGTTTCAGCATCATACTGCAATCCAAGTAATGCAGTGTTGGGATAACGGAACTTCGCATCGATGACTTCGGCATAGGATGCTACATACATCTGATCTGTGACATAGTCTGTACCTGCCGGAGGAGTGAGGCGGCGCACGCGAATGTTCCATCCAGATTCTGATTTTGGCAGATCAATTCGATGTGAACGCTCATAGCTTGCAGATGTTTTGTCGCTGATCTGCGTGTTTAATACTTCAACGTAGGCAGCGCCATCCGTAGATACATCCACTGCATAGCGGATGGTTACCCCTGTTACGTCACCAGTGGATGCATTGGTTGAACGTAAAGCTCCCCATTTGAGTCTTAGTCTGACAGCATTGATTTCCACATTGGTCAGTGAACGAACCCAAGCTGTGCTTTTAAGCTCTACATTTACATCAGTCTCGCTAGATACTTCCGGGAAACCCTCAATGTAAGTTTGATCATTGGTCCCATTTCGATAATCCCATGAGACAGATTCAAAATTTTTATTGCCATTGCTATCAAGTATGGGCGTTTCTTCCAGATAGATCCCCTGAGCACCATTGACTGGTCCTTCAATTTCTCCTTCCGCGTAACCGTACAAAATTTTGATATAGGTTTTAGATTGAGCTGAATCTGTTGCAACAACTGGCGTACGTGATGATGAGCTGGTTTTTTTGGCGCCCTTAACTTTTACATTCATGACTAATCCCACGCAAAAAAAAGGCGCTCAGGGCGCCAGTTCAATTATTAATTTTCAAAGCTGATCTTCTGGATATTGTCCGGCGGATATAATGAATCCCCCGACTTCACGCTCACCATAAAGGATTGCTACTGGATTGCCCTGAGCTACGGTAGTTACTGCTGAACCAAATCCGTGATTGGCGCGATTGCCGTCACTGTTGGCATCCTGCGTTGTTGTTTTCGGCATTAACATTTGCGCAATACCGCCTACAAACATACCAGCACCTGCACCGATCAAGGCCATACCGACGGCGGTACCTATACCAAAAGTAAATACCCCGACACCGAGCATAACCACACCCAGCACAGTCTGTAGTAGCCCACCCCCTGCACCCTCAACAATAGGTACAATTCGGATCAGCGCGGTACCAAGATTCATATCGACTTCTTTATCAGACAATGTTTGACGTTTATCGATAAAAATAGAAAACCGAAGCCCGTTGTGATGGGCATTCAGTAGAAACTGTTCAAGCCCATTGATTTGAACGGCCAGTAGGCGCATGGCATCTTGAACACTATTTACTTCCAGTCGCCACTCTTTGCCAAATTTCTCTCGAAGTACACCGTGAAAGCGTATTGTTTTAAAAGACATCTTTCATTTCCTCATGGCGTAAAATGAGCACAGTTCGCTCCTGCCAGTTCGGCCCATAGATTTCACGTTTAGAACTATGGCCATACGGATGATGTAAAATTAAAGTACTTCCGATTGCAGGATCTACTTGTTCCGACTTGAGTTGCCAGCGATCTCCGAGCCAGATCAAAGCATGATTCGGATGCGCAGTTCGACCCACTTTGCAAACTAGAATGTCACCGTAACGAGGCGTAGAAACTTGATAAAAACCGGCTGATTTGAAATTGGCCATATAAAGCGATGCGTGCACTTCATCTTCCCACCAGTTATCTTCTCGCTCAAAATCACGTAGCGAGATATCGAGCTCACGCGAATAAAAATCTTGAACTAAGGTGTAACAGTCCTGCCAACCATGAAAGTAGCTTCGTCCGAGTAAAGGTGCCTTGAATCCGCAGGGTTCGTACTTTGCAATCGAAAACTCAGGATAGGAGCAAATCAACCAAGGCTTTTGATGTAGTTCGATTTGATGGCGATCTAGGGCTGATGCCATAGTTGTTCCATCCGGATGAGAATGAACATAGGCTTGAATCTCAGCCTGATCTTCGATTCTGGCCAGTTCCATACTGTCAATTTCAAAGTTTAATCTTGGATTTTGTGCCACGTTTTTAAGTCGTATCAATTCTTGATCAACAATCACGCCACACATTTCGTCGGGATATGCCTCACTCGCTGCAGTCAAAATCTGCTTTTTAATTCTCGCTGTCAGTTTCATAGGACACCTTGTTTATCCGAATAAATTGGAAGCAGGAAAGCCACCGAAGTTTTCTTCGTTATTACGAGACTTGCAGGCAATTAAGCGACCAGAGCATTTGTCTTTTGATGGATCATCGGTAGCCTGATCTTTATCATCAAAGTATCGCAACCCAGTGTACTGACACTCCTCGCCGCGATAATCACCATTGATGCACCAGGTGCAGTAACCAGTAATATTACGGACAGGGATTTTTAGCCCTTCAAAATCAACAGGATTGGAAAGTTCAAACGTGACTGTCTGGCTATTTTCAGAAGTCTTCTGTTCGATATACCAGATTTGAGTCTTTGTCTGATTTGAATCGGCAGTTGGATTTCCGTTACTAAAATTTTCAGCATCCAAATACTTTGCAAGTGTTCGAATTACTTTGAGCTTTGCCCCTGCGAAATCCTCGAATTGCAGACAGTAAGCAGAGACAGCGCCTTGAATACCGTTAATGTTATTGGCCAGACTGAGTGAAGGACTTGAGGCTTTTCCCGTGGCATTCATTTCAAGGCCATCCACCTGTAAAGCCATAGGCTCAAACACTTGACCCTGCCAGATAATATTTCGCATCCAGACTTTTGAACTGCCTACATCAAAAAGCTTATCCGCTGAAATGAGCGTTGTATCTGCTGTGAAGCTAGTGCTGTCCACTGTCTGATAAATCTTCTGCCAGTCTTCATAAGAGATATGACCGTGAAAACGTAAAATGCCAGCTCCTAAGCTGCTGGCATCAAGTTCATAAAGCGTGATCAGTCCATCGACATACAGCTTTTGAAAATCACTGTTGAGGCTCATCTGGTAATTCTCCCAAACCATCTGACTTTAGAAATGTCCGCAAAGATTTACGATAATCAACAAGTACGGCTTTATCAGTGTTCAATTCTTCGAGATCACCATCTTCATCTTCAATTGCATCATTCAAACGTGTGATTTCAATACTGACCCGATCATATTCACTTTGTGCATGAATCATTTTTTGCTGTGCAGCAATTGCGGCTTTTTCAGCATCGGTGAAGTAATTTTGCGGATTCAGATGACGATCAATTTCTTCAGCGGTCATTGCTGTAAA
>NZ_JVOR01000117.1:0-4101 GCF_001054715.1 Acinetobacter sp. 243_ASPC
AGAGGTGGTCCCACATGTTTGAACAACTAAAAGCGTATTTATAAGTGATATTCCGCTCTAGTTAAGCCACCTTGTTTTGTTGGGGTAGCTGATCATAGTAAAACTCATTTGGTGTCATTTTGTCTAGACTCGAATGAGGTCGTTTCAGATTATAAAACTCAAAATATGCACTCAATTGCTTTTTCGCATCTGTGACACTGCTATAAGCTTTGAGATACACCTCTTCATATTTAACGCTCCGCCATAATCGTTCAACCATCACATTATCAACCCATCGACCTTTACCATCCATACTGATTTGAATGCCATTTGATTTCAATACATCAATAAATGCATCACTGGTAAACTGACTGCCTTGGTCTGTATTAAATATTTCAGGTCGACCATATTTTTCAATAGCTTCATTTAATGTTTCTATGCAAAATGTAACCTCCATACTAATCGATACTCTATGCGCTAGTACCTTGCGGCTATGCCAATCAATCACAGCACATAAATAAACAAAGCCTTTTGCCATAGGGATATACGTTATATCCGTAGACCACACTTGATTACTGCGCTGAATAGCCAATCCTTTGAGCAGATATGGATATTTGCGGTGAGCTTGATTAGCCTGGCTTAAATTTGGTTTGCAATATAACGCATTAATGCCCATTTTCTTCATTAAAGTACGTGTATGACGTCGTCCTATATGATGTCCTTGACGATTCAACAAATCACGCATCATACGGCTACCTGCAAAAGGGTATTGCATATGTAACTCATCCATACACCGCATCAGCTTCAGATCTGATGCACTCACAGGTTTTGGGCGATAGTAATAACAACCACGGGAGACTTTCAGCAGCTGAGCTTGCTTAGATACTGAAATCTGAAGTGAGTCATCGATTAACTTTTGTGGTTGAAGCGGCCCAGTTTCTTCAACACACCTTCTAAAAAATCAATTTCTAATGCCTGCTCACCGATTTTTGCATGTAGTTTTTTTAGATCGATGGGTGGTTCTGTTGGAGCTTTTGATTGATCGAAAGCTTGCGAGGAAGCTGAAATCAGTTGATTTTTCCAGTCGATAATTTGGTTTTGATGAACATCAAATTCAGCACTCAATTCAGCAAGTGTTTTTTCTGCTTTAATCGCAGCAAGTGCTACCTTAGCTTTAAAATCATTTGAATGATTTCTTCTTGGTCTACGTGCCATAAAATACTCCATATATTGATGTTTATAACATCATTTGGGGAGCAAAATATCACTTATAAGTGTTGTTCAAATTTCCTGATCCACCTCTTTTTCTTTATTACCTTACCGTGTATATTGAATAAGTTTTTATGAAACAATGAGTAAAATATGCTTAAAAAGCTCGGATTTACTATAATTTTATGCATTCCTATGGCTACTTTTGCTGCTGAAGATAGACAACAAAAAGGACAAATCAGTAAACCTCAAGGTTTAAGTTTAGGCATAGGTGCAGTTGGTAGTAACGGTATATATGTAGGGGAAAAAACTGAAATCACTCCTATACCTGTGATTTCATATGAAACTGAGCATTTTTTTATTCGTGGTTTATATGCAGGTGTAGAACTCTACAAAGATAAACTTCTTACCGTAAATGCGATTGCTAACATCAATATGATGAATTTAGATGTCGATGACTTAAGCACAGAAAAATTAGCTGCTAAAAATATTAGTAAATCACAATTAGAAGATCGTGATCGTAGTGTAGATTTAGGTTTAGAAAGTATTGTACGACTACCTTATGGCTTATTTTCACTACAAGCTGTCAATGATGTTGGTGGTGCTAGTGAAGGAGCAGAACTTCGCTTTAATTATCAATACTTCTGGAGAATAAATCCTAAAGTCACTCTTATGCCAAATGCTGGAGTAGATTGGCTATCGGATAAAAGAGCAAATTATTATTATGGTATTTTAGACAGTGAAGTTGCTCGTGGTGTTGCAGCATATAAACCAAATCATGTCTTTATTCCATATGTATCTTTAGGTGCAAGTTATGCACTGACAGATAAAGTCAAATTAAGTGGTGTAGCAATGCAAAAGTTTTTACCAAGTAAAGTTCAAGATGGGCCATTAGTTGATAAAAGTGGACTCACTAATTTTTATATGGCACTGACATATAAATTTTAAGTATTGATATTTATTTTTAATAAAACGATTTTGCTAATCAATCTGAAGCCTAGACTCATTCTAGGCTTTTTTTATGTAATCACTTTCAATTAGCCATCATCAAGTATTTCTAAAATTAACATAATACACCTTATACGAAATGCGTTATAATTATCTATAGAAATCAATGCTGTAGTTCCTAGTTGATAGCCCACCTTCCCCAAGGTGGGCTTTTTTTATGATTTTTCACGTTCCACGCTTATTCTTTGATCAATGTTCCACAACTTTGTTCATATCAGTTAAACAATCGTGGTTAATCATAGGGTCTAAAAAAACGGCTCCAAAACCCTCTTTTCTCAGGCTCTGGTTCAATGTGATCCGGCACTGGAATCCGCTTATTTTCCACCTGCTCTGAAGTAGTCAATTCCTCATCTTTCAGTTCAGATTCTGGCTGAGAATCTGTCGCTATATTCTGCTCAGATTTTTGATCGGTAAACGTAGTCATATTGGTTTTTGGAGCTTCTAATAGACGTTGTATTGCTTCGATTTGATTATCTTTAGCTTGCAGTTGTTCACGTTGAAACATTTCTCGTTCGTGAGCAAGTTCCAATTGTTTCTTTAGTATGTCTACTTGTTGTTTCAACATGTCTACTTCTGTCTCTTTTTGTAGCGAAGTAGACTGTAACGTAGTTACATTTTTTATTTTACTAGATGGTTCTCCAAATACTCGAATAGCTTCTGATAAATCTATCTTGCCATCACTATTTTTGGATAAATCCCCTTTATTTATACGCTTATAGATGCTTTGTCTATTCATCCCATAAAGTTCAGCAAGTTCTATAACTGATAATGCTTTCATCATGTAACCTAAGTGGAAAGACTGTAAGCCAGTAGACATTATTTAAGTGTGTAACGTTACATCAATGATTTAATGATAGCCAACTTTTTTTAATAGAGGATATAGCTCATTAACTAAGTCTTGATCATGAAGCATTTCAGCTATTCGGACTGCAAACTGAGAGTAACTTTCAGTTCCTTGAGAATATTTACTCATTTCTGGTAATTCAGACAGTTTGTTGGCAAATAAGTGACGCTGTGCATCAGTCATTTTGGGGAATGCCTTTAAACTGTTTTGATCCTCAAGATTCTTTAGTGGCTTTTTAGCTACTTTCTTTTGTTTAAATGAGAATGAAAAACCACAAATAGAGCGTCCATCTTTATGTTGCTCGACAGTTACAATGATGTCTGTATGTTCATTAACTTGCTTAACTGCCGATTCAAGGACACGCCTTTTAAAAGTATCTAGTCTTGGGTAATCATCTAGACTTAAACCTAGCTTTGAGCGAAAGTCGGCTATTTCAAATATTGGGGTTTTTCCTACTTCTCGCCATGCGATCAATAGCTCATAAAGGCGAATAGCATATTTACCTGTTAGTTGTGTAACTTGTTTAAGTTGATAGCTTGTAAACTGCTTTTCTAGGCGTGTGATTAAAGGTACAACATCCATAGTAAACGTAACTTCCAATGTAGCTGCATCATCGATGTAGGCAATATTTTGAACCCATCGTGAGATAACTTTTTTAGATTTTCCTGTTTTATCATCAATAGTTAGATAACTAAATTGTCTACCAAACAAATTAGTAACAGCCGTTTTTAATGCTTTATAAGCTGCATGTTTACTGACATTAAATCTATCCATGTAATCACTAGCATGGATACGTAATCGTGTATTTGCATCAATTCCTGTCTTAGTTTCTCGTGCTTGTAGTATGGCCAGTAAAATTAGCCTTTGTTCAACAGTATCAAGGTTATAACTAGCATTTATTAAAGCATTATCTTTGACCACTAACTCATTTTTAGGCATTTAATACACCATTATTTTATTTGGTGTTATTACACCATTATTTAGCAATGGTGTAAATAGGTGACTTTTTGGTGTGGTATAGGTGACTTTTTGGTGTGGTATAGGTGACTTTTTGGTGTGGT
>NZ_JVOR01000118.1:0-33889 GCF_001054715.1 Acinetobacter sp. 243_ASPC
AGAGGTGGTCCCACATGTTTGAACAACTAAAAGCGTATTTATAAGTGATATTCCGCTCTAGTTAAGCCACCTTGTTTTGTTGGGGTAGCTGATCATAGTAAAACTCATTTGGTGTCATTTTGTCTAGACTCGAATGAGGTCGTTTCAGATTATAAAACTCAAAATATGCACTCAATTGCTTTTTCGCATCTGTGACACTGCTATAAGCTTTGAGATACACCTCTTCATATTTAACGCTCCGCCATAATCGTTCAACCATCACATTATCAACCCATCGACCTTTACCATCCATACTGATTTGAATGCCATTTGATTTCAATACATCAATAAATGCATCACTGGTAAACTGACTGCCTTGGTCTGTATTAAATATTTCAGGTCGACCATATTTTTCAATAGCTTCATTTAATGTTTCTATGCAAAATGTAACCTCCATACTAATCGATACTCTATGCGCTAGTACCTTGCGGCTATGCCAATCAATCACAGCACATAAATAAACAAAGCCTTTTGCCATAGGGATATACGTTATATCCGTAGACCACACTTGATTACTGCGCTGAATAGCCAATCCTTTGAGCAGATATGGATATTTGCGGTGAGCTTGATTAGCCTGGCTTAAATTTGGTTTGCAATATAACGCATTAATGCCCATTTTCTTCATTAAAGTACGTGTATGACGTCGTCCTATATGATGTCCTTGACGATTCAACAAATCACGCATCATACGGCTACCTGCAAAAGGGTATTGCATATGTAACTCATCCATACACCGCATCAGCTTCAGATCTGATGCACTCACAGGTTTTGGGCGATAGTAATAACAACCACGGGAGACTTTCAGCAGCTGAGCTTGCTTAGATACTGAAATCTGAAGTGAGTCATCGATTAACTTTTGTGGTTGAAGCGGCCCAGTTTCTTCAACACACCTTCTAAAAAATCAATTTCTAATGCCTGCTCACCGATTTTTGCATGTAGTTTTTTTAGATCGATGGGTGGTTCTGTTGGAGCTTTTGATTGATCGAAAGCTTGCGAGGAAGCTGAAATCAGTTGATTTTTCCAGTCGATAATTTGGTTTTGATGAACATCAAATTCAGCACTCAATTCAGCAAGTGTTTTTTCTGCTTTAATCGCAGCAAGTGCTACCTTAGCTTTAAAATCATTTGAATGATTTCTTCTTGGTCTACGTGCCATAAAATACTCCATATATTGATGTTTATAACATCATTTGGGGAGCAAAATATCACTTATAAGTGTTGTTCAAATTTCCTGATCCACCTCTAACATACTTTTCTTGAAAAAGCTTTAGCGTATTAATATTTCGATCTTCTAAATTTTTATTACAAATTGCAGCATCAATCTTTCCTGTAATTAGCCAGTCAGTGAGCTTATTCATGTCCATACTTACAACTTCCAATGAAATATTGGGGGCAATTTTATCTAATTTTTCATAAATTTTAGGTAAAAAATAAAGTCCACCAATATCGGTTAATGCAATTTTAAAACACCGTTCACTATTAGTGATATCAAAATTGGTCACTTCACTAATGGTATTTTCTATATCTATTAAAGGTTGATTTAAAGATTCATATAATTGAACAGAATATGCTGTGGGGATCATCCCTTCTTTAGTTCTGTTAAACAGTTGGTCTTTGAAAATGTGTCTTAGGCGAGCCAGATTATGGCTTACAGAAGGTTGGGTAATATTTAAACGCTCCGCAGCAACACTCACGCTACGTGTATCATAAATTGTAATAAAGATTTTAACCAAATTCAGATCAATCATAATGAATACTTCGAAATATAAAATTTGGATTGAACTAACAATCGTTAAATAATTACTAAAATCAAGTCATCAGACTTGTCTCTATATAATTGCTTATGATCTTAAACAGCTTTAATCTACATTCCAAAAAACATAAACTACTGAATTATATTAATTTAATATTTTTCAAACTGTATTTTACACACCATTATAGACATAGCTAATATACAATAATATGTTTTATTCATTTGATCAATAATTACTATCTCAATAAACTCATATTAGATCGGATATATTTAATATATTAAATAGCAGGAAAGCTACATAAGATATTAATTTTAAATGGAAATTTAATTAATGGAAGAATCTATGCAAAAGGTGAATGCAACAGCTCTTATTGACAGAACTACTTTAAATAATCATCACAAATTACTTGTGTTTTGGTGCTCTATAATTATGCTATTTGATGGTTACGATCTTGTTATTTATGGATCCGTATTACCTCATTTGATGACTGAGTGGGCCTTATCACCACAATCAGCAGGTCTTCTTGGTGCCGCTTCTTTGATGGGAATGATGATCGGTGCAGTAACATTAGGAATGGCAGCTGATAAATTTGGTCGTAAAAATATCATCATATTTTGTGTAATTTTAGCTAGCATTGCTGTGGCCATGAATGGTTTTGCACACGATACTCGAACTTTCTTTTTATGCCGTTTATTTACTGGAATTGGTTTAGGGGGAGCTGTACCTAATTTAGTTACAATTATCAAAGAAATGTCACCCAATACCCATCGTAACCGATTAATTACTTTGATGCTCTCTTTTTATGGTATAGGTGCAATTCTTTCAGGCATATCTGGCTTATATTTCATTCCACGTTTTGGGTGGCAAATTACCTTCTGGGTAGCGGGCTTATTCATTTTTGTGATTCCATTTATATATAAAACGTTTCCTGAATCGATTACTTATCTCATTCATAAAAACCGTCAAGCCGATGTTATTAAAACGCTAGAAAAATTCAACCCACAGCATCAACATATACTAGGAATGCAATATATTGTTGGTTCCATACCGCCATCACAAAAAATTCCAGTTGTTGGTCTATTTACAGATGGAAAAGGCTTGGGGACGTTATTGATTTGGTGCGGTTTTGCTATGGTCATGTTGATGGTATATGGCCTTAACACATGGCTACCAAAATTGATGAACGTTGGAGGGTATTCGTTAGGTTCAAGTATTTCTTTTCTAGTAACTTTAAATATTGGCGCTATTTTAGGCACCCTTATCTTCGGTATGATTGCCGATAAATTTGGTACAAAAAAAGCTCTGGTATGGGGATATTTACTTTCTGTTATTTCTATCAGTTGTCTTGGATTTCATCCTCCAGCAATTTTATTGACAATTCTGCTGATTATTGCAGGTGGTTCTACAGTTGGAACTATGGCAGTGATACATGCTTTAGCTGCAGACTTCTATCCAACAAATATACGTTCAACAGGCGTTAGTTTTTCAGCTGCTATGGGACGTTTCGGGGCTATCTCCGGTCCGTTATTTGGTGGTTTTCTTTTAGCTATCAACCTGCCTTTCGAACAGAATTTTATAGTGTTCTCGATCCCAGGTATTATTGGTGCAATAGCAATTGGTTTATTCAATAATCGCAAACCAGCTATAAAACAACAAATAGCGAAAGGATAACTTTCGTATCTAACCTATTCATAGTGAATTCTAACTTTATCTCCATTCAGGAAGAATGGAGATTAGATGATTGTTTTTATTTTAAATTTTATTAAAAACAATCAATACATTATTCGTATCACTTCACAAAAGGATATTTTGAACTAAATCAGCGCATTTGTTGACTGTATTTAGGGGAAGAGAAAATTATGGCTACAAATAAGATGTTTTCCACACGTTTTTTTCATAAAGTTAGCTTATTGTCTTTGATGGGCTTAATTGCCGCAGAAAATACATATGCAGATTTTAGCCAAGATACATCTGGCTCACTATATTTAAGAAATTTTTTCCTCGAGCGTAACTTCGAAAATCCAACTGCAACTGATGTTGGAAGTTGGTCACAAGCTGCAACGCTACGTTTACAATCTGGGTATACAGATACCCCAATTAGAGTAGGTGTAGATATAGTAGGCCAATATGCGATCAGACTCGGCGATTACCGTAAATATACACCAGATTCTGTTCTTCCATTTGACTATAATTCAGGAGAACAAAAAAGGGATTATGGAAAATTAGGTATAACATTAAAGCTTCAATATAAAAATTCTGAATTATTAGTTGGCACACTTGAACCTAAACTACCTATTGCATTTATTGATGAATCACGTCAATTATCGACCATATACTCAGGAACATTATTTCAATCTAAAGATATAAAAAATTTAACTATTACTGCGGGTTACTTAAACCGTATTAATGCACGAAACGATGATCAGTATAGAAAACTGAGCCTATTTACTGGTAGCCCAGTAAATTTAAATGAAAGTGATGGTTTAGGATTTATTGGATTAGACTATAATTTTACTCCTTCTATTTCAGGTGCTTATTGGTATGGTGAGTTACAGGATATTTATCAACAGCATTATGCTAATGTTGCTTATAAGACTAAAATAGGAAAAAATGATATTCGGTTAGATGGTCGTTACTTTCATAATTCAGAAAACGGTGACGCACTATATGGAAAAATTGATAATCAATCTTATGGCTTAATGGCAACACTTAATCGAAATAATCATACTTTATCTACAGGTATTCGTAAGAATGATGGTCAAAGTGCGTTTCCAACTCTTTCAGGTTATGTTCCTCAGCCATATTTACATGCTTGGTCATTGTTAGGTTTCGTTAAACCTGAAGAGTTAACATGGCATTTACTTTATAGTTATAATTTTAAAGATCTAGGTATACCTGGATTATCAACAACTTTGCGGTTTTTACACGGTGATCATATTGCTCGTTCAGGATTAGCTGATAATACTGAAATTGAACGCAGTATTGCACTAAAATATATTGTTCCTCAAGGTAAATTTAAAAACTTAGGATTAGAATTTATTCATTATGATACCGATACTAAATATGGAAAAGACTATAATAAAGGGAACTCATTTAAGGAAACACGGGTGATTGTTTCGTATCTTTATAAATTCTAAATAAATTAATCAAATTAAATTTAGATGAAATTCCCCAATTATATATTTTTATTTTAAGTCTAATTTTATATAATATGAATTAGGCTTAAAATATATTTTTATTTAATTAATATTTTTTATAAATAATAAAAGAAGCTTTCTGAAACATAGTTCATGCGATATATCGGCATTTCATGGTCAACCTTTGATTTAATGGTTGAACAATTGAAAATGTATATTCCTGCCAAAGGTAGACCATCTAAATTAAGCTTAAAGGATCAGATCCTCTTGTGCTCAAGTTATAGACGTGAATATCGAAACATTGTTCCATGTCGTAACAAGTTACGGAGTGTCAGAGCCCACTGCTTCAAGTATCGTACGTCCATTTATAGGACTGCTTAATCAAATGCAATTTATTTAATTTATCAAAGCATTTGCCTGAAGGCGAAAGCATTGACTGGAATATGGTGATTGTAGATGCCACAGAAATTCTAATCCAAAAGCCTAAAAAAACAAGAAAAAAACTATAGCGGCAAGAAAAAGATCTACACCTTCAAAGTACAGACGATCATTCATTATCAAACTCAAAAAAATCCTGAGTTTATGTACGAGTCGCGGTACCGTACATGATTTCGAGCTGTTTAAACGTACCTTAAATCAGATTTCTGCAGGTGCATTTATCATTGCAGATAAAGGCTATCAGGCAATTTATACAGTGTATCCAAATAGCTTGTTGCCATTAAAAGCAAAGAAGCACTATAAACTGGATCGCGAACTAAAAAACTTATAATCAGGAAATCAATAAAAAAAGAATTGGGATTGGGCATGTATTTGGTAGTTTGAAAACTTTCAAGTTCCTTACTGAGCGATATCACAATCGAGGCAAAAGACTAGGATTAAGATTCAACTTAATTGCGGGAATCTATAATTTTGAACTGAGTAAAAAATGACTTATGAAAGAAGTCTAATATGATAGCTTTATATAAGCCTCTATCTTAGATAATCTTTGTTCAATTGAGTAATGCTAGGACAGCCAATTTGCGCCAATGTTCGGTCTACATCTTGCTTCAGCAGCTGGATCACATCATCTACACCCGCCTCACCATTTGCAGCCAATCCATATAATGTTGCACGCCCTAAACACACCATATTCGCACCTAGACATAGTGCTTTAACGATATCAGAACCTCTTCTAAAGCCACTATCGATAAGAACAGGCTGCTCAATGGTTTGAGAAACCTCATATAAAGTTTCCATCGGTGAAATACTACAGTCTAACTGGCGTCCACCATGATTTGACAAGATCACGCCATCAGCCCCCGCTTCTATTGCCTTTAACGCATCTTCCTGACGCACAAGACCTTTTACCAATAACGTATGAGGCCAGAGATCACGTATTTTTTTCAAACTTTCTAGATTAAAAGTAGTATCCATCTGCCTCTTGAGTAAGGCATTTTGTACTTCTAAGCTATGTGCTTCTGATGATTCAAAATTGGCTAATTTAGGCATGCCCTGGGAGAGAAAACGTATCGACCAACCAGGATGCATCATTCCATCCAAAATCAAACTCGGTGAAAATTTTAACGGTATAGCAAATCCATTTCGAATATCACGTTCTCTATAGCCATTTACACCCACATCCAGCGTAATAATTAAAGTTGTATAACCTGCACTTAAAGCTCTTTGCACCATTTTCACAGCAAGTTCTTGATGTACAACATATAACTGAAACCATTTTTCTCCATCACAGCTTTTAGCAACTGCTTCAATAGACATATTTGAAGCAGTGGATAGCATAAAAGGAATATTAGCTTTCGCTGCACTTTTCGCAAGTATACGATCTGCATAAGGCCAAAGTGAACTATTCAGTCCTGTGGGTGCAATTGCAAACGGCGCATCCCATTTTTTATTGAAAAGTTTACAGGAAATATCGCGCTGACTAATGTCAACGAGTCGCTTAGGTTTTAATCGAAACTGATCAAATATAGTACGGTTATGATTTAAACCTCTTTCATCTTCGGCTCCACCTTCAAGATAATCAAAAATAATCCGCGGCAACGTTCGCTTTGCCTGACGTCGATAATCTTCTACATTAATCAGCTTTCTAGACAAGATATTTTCCATTTAACAGTAAGTGGTTATTTTTTGAATTTTCAATGCCAATGTTTACATTTGCTTGTTTTACCGATTCCTGGATTTAACGTATTTGTTGGATCAAGTTGTTGAAAGTGCGTCTGATATTCAGAAGATGCTTGGTATAAATGCCCGACATTATGTTCTGCAGGATATTTTGCACCACGCTGTTCTAAGTAAACTAGTACTTCATCTTTAAACTGGTGTGCATCTACTCCTTCTTTGAGCAAATAATCTTGATGACAAACAAAACAGAAAAAATGTCCACAACAACTTTCCATCTGCACTTGATCTTGCAAGTGCTCAGGTAAGTTGATTAACCATTGCTCATCATTGCGTCTAAAGGCAACATCAAAAGAAACTAGACGCTGATTTGGATCAATACCCTGACTATCACCATAGTAGATAATGCATCCACCTACCGCAAAACGAATTAGAAATATGTTTTTCTCTTCTTTTTTATCACATTGAATGAACTGTGCCGATTGGCCTGAAAAAAACTTTAGTAAATGCTGTTGTATCTCTTCATTTTTACTGCTATCTATTTTCAGCATTAGTAAGTGTTCATATTTGTGATGAAATTGCTGTAATCGTGGTTCAATCCATGACGGAGTCAGACGGTTAAATAATTGAATGAAACGATCTAATATATTATTGGGTAAAAGAGGTATGCGTTTAAAAAAACCATCGACTTTAGCTTTTAATGCAAATAGTTGAGGAATTTTTTCTGCACCCATAATATCAATTACTTTGTACATATGTTTGGCATAGCGTTGCGTCAACTCAAAGGCATTTTTATGAATATACTCTGCTTGGGTAGGCAACTCGGACAAATTTTCCAATAAATATTTACGTAGCTGAATTAATTGTGATTCATTATTGCTACCAATCAAATATGTGGTTGCCTCAGCAGCAGCTTCAAAGGTTGGCAAGCGTACTGCAAATACGGCCAACTTACCCGAACAGCCTGCACTTTCATGTAAATATTCAGGATTTCCGTTATAGCGCGTCGGTGTTGGCGAAGTGGTATCTCGTAAATTATCAGCATAATTTTCTGCCCAAGTGCGGCCCTGCCATGCTTCATTTTGCCCCGTCACATAGTTTTTATTTTCTAAATTTTTAAAAATTTCCTCAGGATTATCGCCTAAATCAATTCCCAAGTGATTGATTAATTTTAAATTTCCTTCAGTATCAATTTGAGCAAACAGGGATTTTTCCGTATAAGCTGGCCCTCGGTGAATCAAAGATCCACCTGAATTGTTACATATTCCTCCAATCACAGATGCGCCAATACAAGATGAACCAATCACAGAATGAGGTTCACGGTGGAATGGTTTCAAAGCATTTTCCAGTTCAGTTAATGTTGTTCCAGGAAAGGCAAGCACTTGCGTTGCATCTTCAAGCAACTGTAAGCCTTTTAGTTTTTTTGTACTCACCACCACAACATCCCGATCATAGTCATCAGAATCAGGTGTGGATCCGCCTGTAACTCCTGTATTAGAAGCTTGTAAGATCACGATCAGATCATGATTAACGCATTTTTCCAATACGTACCATAGTTCTAAGAGAGTTTCTGGAATAAGTACAGCGATTGCCTCACCCTTCCCAACTCTAAATCCTTTTAAGTAGGGAGATTTCGCAATTTCATTAATTAAGATTTGATGTGATTTCAATATAGCTTGAAACTCTCTTATCAAATTCTTAGTTTTCATTGTGGTGCTCTCCCTACATATAATTCACTGATTTATTTACAATCTGCTGTTACAACTTCGATTAATACTGGACGGTTTGCATTCAACGATTTCTGGAAAGTATCAACAAAATCTTGATCGCTCCGAACGCTATATGCATCAACGCCATATCCCTTAGCGATTTGAGTAAAATCGATATCAGGAACATCCATTCCTGGTACGTTGTCAGCTTTTAATACACCTGCAAACCAACGTAATGCTCCATAAGTGCCATTTTTCAAAATTAGGAAAATGACTGGAATTTTATATTGTGCTGCTGTCCATAAAGCCGTAATACTATAATTTGCTGAACCATCACCAATAATTCCAACCACTCGTCGTTCTGGCTGAGCTAACTGGATGCCAACTGCAGCTGGCATAGCAAAACCAAGACCACCTGCAGCAGCAAAGAAGTAGCTACCCTGTCCTGTAATATTTAAACGTTCCCACAATATTCCGTTAGTTGATGTCGATTCATTCGCAAAAATGACATTATCTGGCACCAATGAATTGATCAAATCAAACAATCGTTCAGGTTGAATGTAATTACCTTGACTCGGTGCAGCCAATTCATTTTTCTTACGGGAAATAACCTGTGATTTTTTTGTTTCAACCTGATCGCATAAGCGTATTAAGCTATCTTCTAAATCGCCGACATAGCAAACACCCATAGCTGCTCGAGCTGCTTCTTGTACATCACAAGTTAATGCAATGAGCTTAGTTTGATCGCCTAAATATTTACCTGGTTCATATTGGTGATAACGGAATACTGGTGCACCAAATACTAAAACGAGATCATATTGTTCGAATATCTTTGCAATACCATCAATACTTGCAGGTAAGATCCCTTGATAATACGCGTGAGTAGTTGGAAATGGACAACGTGGAGAAGATGGAGCGACCCACACAGGCACATTTAAAGTTTCCGCAAATTTAATTGCACTATCGTTAGCATTCAATCTGTCGACATCTGTGCCAAATACGAGAGCTACCCTTTTAGCCTGATTGATCTGCTCTGCAATAGCATTTATATCTTTTGCAGATAGACATTGTGAGCTAATTACATCTTTTTCTAATAAGTGTTCATTCTGTTCATTTACTTGCACATCCCAATCATCGTAAGGAATTGAAACATAAACAGGACCAGCTGCTTCAGCTTTAGATAAATGAATGGCACGCGTAATAGCGTGAGGCACTTCATGCGCGCTAGCAGGTTCGTGGCTCCATTTCACTAATGGTTTCGGTAACAATGTTGCTTCTAAATTGGTTAGGAGTGGTTCTACACCCATCATGGCTCGGTTCTGCTGTCCAGAGGTAATCACTAAAGGAGTATGTGAATTCCAAGCGTTACTCAATGCTCCCATCGCATTTCCCGTGCCGGCAGCTGAGTGCAGATTAACAAATGCAGGCTGACCTATAGCCTGAGCATAACCATCAGCCATCCCGACTACAGCACCTTCATGTAAACCTAAAATATATTGAAAATCAGCAGGGAAATTTTTTAAGAAAGGAAGCTCATTTGAGCCAGGGTTACCAAACACGACTTTAATATTGTTTTTTCTTAAAATGTCATAAGTATATTGGTGGACTGTTTTCACTATAGTTCCTTGCTTGCGATATTATGAATTAATCTTAGAAGCTATAAAAATATAGATCAAATGAATAATAATTATTATAAATTATAGATACTATCTATATTCATAAGTACGCGTAGATATACTATCGAAATAT
Organism: Acinetobacter sp. 243_ASPC; assembly: GCF_001054715.1. Taxonomy (NCBI): domain Bacteria; kingdom Pseudomonadati; phylum Pseudomonadota; class Gammaproteobacteria; order Moraxellales; family Moraxellaceae; genus Acinetobacter; species Acinetobacter sp. 243_ASPC. The sequence continues at coordinate 10,503 of NZ_JVOR01000118.1, forward strand.
AAGCGTGTAAAGATCTGATAGATTTTACGAATATCTTTAGAAAAATCTGGTTCGATCACTATTCGAATAGTGATATTCAATTGGAAGAAATTTAAATTAATTATGGTTTATAGGAATTTAAAAAGGTCATATCAAATTATATGCTATGACCTTTGAAATTTAACCAATCTTTAAAATTGGTTTGAGTGTTATACCTTGTTGGCTATCGATTGCTGCTTGATTAATATCTTTGAAATCATAAAATTTGATCAGTTTATCAAATGGAAATTTACCCTGCTGATATAACGCAACCAGTTCTGGAATAAAGCGTTTAGCAACACTATTTCCTTCTACAACTCCCATGATTGATTTACCTCCAATCAGTAAATCATTTACATCAAAAGCTGCCGTTACCCCTAATGGTGGTGCACCAACAATTGCAATTTTGCCAAGAATTCCAAGCGCATCAATGCCCTGTTTTACAATTTCAGGACGGCCTGTAGATTCTAGTGCAAATTGAACACCACCTTGCGTAATTTCCTTAATTGCTTCAATGGGGTCTTGAACTTTACTATTAATAACATGTGTTGCCCCTAGTTCTTTTGCAAGCGTTAAACGGGACTCCACAATATCGACAGCAATGATCGTAGTTGCTCCACATACTTTTGCAGCAAGCAATGCACTTAATCCAACGGCACCTGCACCCCATGTTACAAAGCTGCTGGCAGGTCTAACACCTAATGCATTTATGACTGCACCTGCGCCTGTCTGTATTCCACAGCCCAATGGACCCAATAATTCTAAAGGCACATCTTGAGTGACTTTTACTGCATTATTTTCACGGCTGATCGCATAGGTTGCAAATGAAGATTGTCCAAAAAAATGGTCATGTACTTTATGATGATCGTGTGTACAAATTGCAGAATTCCCTTCGGGATCAGTGCCACCAAAGTTACGACCAAAAAAGTCCTGACAATATGCAGGATTCCCACTGCCACATTGCTCACAAATCCCACAATATCCATAACTAAGAACTACATGATCACCGATTGCTAAATCTTTCACATTTGGACCAATCGCTTCTACAATTCCCGACCCTTCATGTCCTAATACCGCTGGCAAAGGAACGGGATAATATTGATCTCTAACAATTAAATCGGTATGACACATACCTGTTGCTACGATTTTTACCAAAACCTCATCATCTTGGGGTTCACGAATTTGAAGTTGCCTGAGTTCAAAATCTGCACCTTTGCTTTGGGTCACAGCTGCAGTAATCTCAGTAAAATTTGTCATATCTCAACATCCTGTATCAGATTATATTTTTATAAAAACAAGCGTCTTATTCACATTTCCTTTCGTCTGAACCAACAGCACCCTAAAAATAGGATGCTATAGATTCCAAGTGAAATAACTTCTAAAACAAAATGTATCTAAGCTTAATCAGATACCAAGTTTTATTTTTGCGCCGTAACCCAATGGGTGGTCGTATATTCTTCAACGATCCATTGATCATTAAAACGGCCTAGACCTGAGTTCTTTTCACCGCCGAATGGGGCGTTAGGATGATCGGCAACCGAAATCTCATTAATATGGGACATACCTGCTTCAATCCCCAATGCAAATTTCACTCCACGATCATGATTTGAAGTACACACCGCACTCGATAAACCAAATTCAGTGTCATTGGCAAGTTCAAGTGCATGAGCTTCATCACGTGCTTTTAAAATTGGCAGAACTGGACCAAAACTTTCTTCTTTCGCCACAGCAAAATCTGGTTCGACATTAACGAACACATGAGGTCCAACCAAATTGCCCTCAATTCCACCGTCAAAGAATAACGATGCGCCTTCATTTTGTGCTTGCTGAATAATACGGCGAAGATTGTGAGTTTGCTGATTGTTAATAATTGGCCCAACTAGAGTCTCTTCATTAGCTGGATCACCAACTTTAATGTTTGCCAAAGCAGGACGTAATTTTTCTAGGTATTGATCATAAATCTTTTCATCAATGATGACGCGATTGGTACTCATACAAATTTGCCCTTGATGCAAAAAGCGTCCCATTACCGTTAAATTCACTGCAAGGTCTAAATCAGCATCGTCCAAAATTACTAATGGCGCATTGCCTCCAAGTTCTAAGCCAACACGTTTAATCCGTCTGGCAGACATAGCTTTTTCAGCTACTCGCTTGCCGATCTGTGTTGAACCAGTAAATGAAATAAACTTGCTTGTATCATGCTCAACCACATAGTCGCCAATTTCACTGCCTGCCCCGACAATTACATTCAACACACCCGCAGGGGCATTTGCCAATTCAAAAATTTTGGCAATAATCAACCCACCTGTCACAGGCGTATCACTTGCTGGTTTAAGAACAATAGTATTACCCAGAGCAATTGCAGGAATCACCGATCGCATGCTCAAATGGAAAGGGAAATTCCAAGGACTTATGACTGTAATTACACCTAAAGCCTTGTGGAATACTTGACTAACTTGCCCCTCATGAGCAGGTTTTAAATCAATTACCTCATTTACAGCATTCGCATATTTTAAAGATGCTTGAGAAATTTTAAGTGCCGCATCTACTTCAATATTCGCTTTGAGTCTTGAACTTCCAGCTTCATTTATTAACCAATCTACAAGAGATTCACGATGTTGTGTAATCGCCGCAATAATACGTTCAATCAGAGCTTGACGTTCACTCACAGTGGTTTTTTGCCACGATTTAAACGCTGATTGCGCAGCTTGATATGCTGCATCAACATCTTGTTGGCTTGCTCCTTGAATATCATCAATATGCTGATGAGTATAGGGGTTGGTATTCGTTACAATTTTATTCGATGAACCATTAATCCATTGTCCATTGATAAATTGTTGGTTAAAACTCTGCGCTAAACTCATGGTATATCCCTTTTTAAAGAAGCAATCCATCTGCTTCATTGTTTAATATCGTCTAATCTTATTCTTTAGCAAGAAATGAGATCGACTATGCTCTTGTATTGCACTGATTTCTTCATATTTAGGTATAGCTTTATCCTAATAAGGTAAACCTACATAATTTTCGGCCAATGTCGTAAGCCCTGCATTAGAATCTAAAATATAGTTCAGTTCAGCCTGCTTAATTTTATGATCGAATTCAGTTTCAGTTTCAAAACGATGCAGTAAATGTGTCATCCACCATGAAAAGCGCTCTGCTTTCCAAACACGTTTCAAACATTTTTCAGAATACTCATCGATGCCTTGTGTCGAATTTTTTTGATAGAACTCAATTAAAGCACTTGATAAATAGGCAATATCAGATGCAGCTAGATTTAAACCTTTTGCGCCTGTAGGCGGTACGATATGTGCCGCATCTCCTGCCAGAAATAGTTTTCCAAATCTCATAGGTTCAGTAACAAAACTACGTAAAGGTGCAATGCTTTTTTCAATAGAAGCACCTGTCACTAAATTATTGCAACTTTCTTCATCAAGGCGACTTTTTAATTCATTCCAAAATCTTTCATCAGACCATTCTTCTACATGGTCTGTCACAGGAACTTGTAAATAATAACGACTACGAGTTTTTGAACGCATACTGCATAAAGCAAATCCGCGTTCTGACTGAACATAAATCAACTCATCTGAAACAGGTGGTACATCTGCTAGTACTCCTAACCAGCCAAATGGATAAACCTTTTCAAATGTTTTAATTTTATCTTGTGGTACGCTTGCTCGGCACACACCATGATAACCATCGCACCCTGCAATAAAATCACAAGCCAAACGAAAAGACTGACCATCCTTCTGAAAAGTTACATACGATTGCTGTTTCTCGAAATCATGGATTTGAACATTTTGAGCCTCATAATAAGTACATAAATCTGCTGCTTCTCTGGCATGCATTAAGTCTTTTGTGACTTCTGTTTGACCATATACAGTAACTTGCTTACCTTGCGTTAAAGAAGATAAATCTACTCGATGTTTCAACCCATTAGTAAGAATCTCAATTCCTTCATGAGGTATTCCAAATTGTTTTAGATTTTCATCTACTCCAGCCTTATGCAACAAATCAACGGACACTTGTTCAAGTATTCCTGCTCGAATACGTGCTGCAACATAATCTGCACTCCGTTGCTCAATGATAATGTGTGAAATACCTGCTTTATATAGTAATTGTCCAAGCAATAGTCCTGCTGGGCCTGATCCAATAATTGCAACTTGTGTCTTTAAATTTTCCATCACATTTTCTCCATATATCCTGATTCATAAATTATTTTTTTTAGAACACTTTAGATATAGATAAGTTTAAATAAAAACCGTATAGCGGTATTTTTGTCCGAATATCGGACAAAATTCTTATCAGAAATTATTGTTAGAGAAATTAGAAAAATAGAACTTCAGCTTAAATCCTTATATCAATGACATCTGTAGCTTTAGGCTTTTCAATAGATCTAGCTTATTTACAATAGGTGATAAAAACTTAAATTAATTCAAAAATATATGGTTATTCAGCAACATAATTTCAAAAATTAATGAGTCTTCCCCAAAAATGGACTATCTCATCATTTCTAACTAAATTGAAAAATATAGGGCAGCCGAAAGTTAAGATTTTTCAGCTGCCTAATATTTAGGCCAACGATGGTAGCGTTGAAGATATGTGCAGAGATTTAACATTTAATTGTTGAGTTACATGAGCCGAGATAAATTCAGCATCTTTGGCAACATCCATAAAGCGTCCTGAACCCCATGTATGTAACCAAGGTAGACCAATAAAAGTAACATCTGAATCAATAGTGATGCCACGATCATGCTGTGGATAACCATCATCTTTAAAAATGTCTAAATCAATCCATGAATAATCTGGCCTAAATCCAATGCACCATATTATTGAGGTGATATTTTCTTGAATTAAGTCTACATGAGTAATTTCTTGCGCAGGTGTCCATACTGGTTGATACTTCGATGCAGGCTCATCGGTCTCTATATTGTTCTTTGTAATATAATCATCAACAGATGCGTTAATTCGATTATAAGTTGCATCCGCCATATCCAGATTTTGGTTTAAATCAGGGCGGAAAACCAGCTGTCCATTTTGAAAGTTCTCAAAACGTCCAAGCAATTGCATCCCTTCTAAAGCAAATTTGCGTAGGTCAATGTCACGCCCGCCATCACGCCCTGTTACATAGTGGTTAGTGCTCTTACGGACTTCTTCACTATAACGATGATCTTTTACCGTAGTTCCGTAGTAACCCATTTCAAATAACCATGTCACTACATCTTTACCACGATAGAAACGTGCACATCGCGGTGCATCTCCTGTTGAAAGATAAACCTTTTTACCAGCCAAATGAATGTCCTCAGCAATTTGTGCACCGGACTGACCTGAACCAACAACCACTACATTGCCTTCGGGAAGTTGATCAACATTAAAATATTGCTCCGAATGCATCACCAACACATTTTCAGGCAAAGTCTCACGGAGTTTTGGATAAATCGGCGTGTGATAACCACCAGCTGCTACTACCAATTGCTTAGCCGTAGTTTTTCCTAAATTAGTTTCAATTTCAAATTCTTGTGCTGCAATTTTGGTAACATGCTGCACCTCTATATTTAACAATGCTGGTGGATTGAGTTTTTTAATAAAGCCATCAAGATATTCCACAATTTCATTCTTTTTCATGAAGCCGTGTGGTTCATTGCCATGATATGGATGATCAGGCAATAAACACTGCCAATTCGGTGTGACAAGCGTAAAATTATCCCAACGTTTATGGCGCCACGCGTGGGTTAATTCGGATTCTTTTTCTAGAACCACATGATCAATGCTTGCTTTTTTCAAATAGTAACTGACACATAAACCTGCCTGACCACCACCAACAATCACGACATCATATTTCGGTTTTAATATTTGAGTATTTAAATTTAACATGCTGCTTCCCTTATTCGTTGCTCATTTCAGTAATTTGAATTGGGTCTTCGTCTTTTAGCGCGAGTAACTTGGCTTGGCGTTTAATGGTCGCCAAACTATCTATGGCCGAACTACAAGCAAAGCCATAACGTGCGCGCACCCTTTCCGACGCGGCATACAAACCATTTTCTGCCTGTTTTAAAAACTGTGCTGTGGAATAGCTTTTTCCAATTGACAGATAGTCATAAATCACAGTAGATGGTGAGTAATATTGAACCTGCTCACCATTGGGCCACTTCACGGTAAAATTCACACTAGGCATAGGTAGCCTCCTGATTCATCGGCTCAATCGAACTCGAGTTGGACATCAACTTTTTTAAAATGTCGGCATAGTCAAAGCCCGTAAATCGTTGTTGCTGAAAATCCCAAAAGCAGTCGCTCTCTTGCTGATGATGGATTTGAACTTTGCTAGTGGCATTACTTTCGCCAATGACAGCACAGCAAATATCCTGACTTTCAAACAGTTCAATGATGTCTTGGCATTTGTCTTCATCGGCAGTGAGTAAAAATCCGTAACTTGGGAAAATTTGTAGCCATGTTTGCCAATCCACCCAACGCGGTTTGGGGATACGATCAAGGTTAATGTTTGCACCGCTTCCAGTAGCTTCGAGCAGCATCAATAAACTGCCCAAGATGCCTGCATTGCTAATATCACGTGCGGCATGGGCTAAATCTTGTTCCGCCAGTTGTGGTAGCACGGCCAATTGCGCCTGCAAAATACGTCCTGAGACACGTTCAAAGCATTTCCAATACACTGTGTTAGGGTGAAATTGCCCATGTAAATTGAGAGCAATCAAAATTTTCTGTTGCGATTTTACATGCAAAATCGACAATAATTTTTGTGCCGTACCCTGAATTGCCACCGACAATGTCGGTTGATACTGCATACCGATATTGCTATGCCCACCCACTAACGCCACACCATAAGCAGTACAGGCATCTTGCATACCATGCATTAACAATTGCGCTTGTTCCGTGTCACGATGCCAAATGCTGTTCACTACCGACAATGCCTGTCCGCCCATTGCAGCAATATCACTGACATTCGCCATAACTGCCGACCAGCCTGCAAAATAAGGATAATTGGCAACAAAACTCGGCAACATTCCCTCACAGGCATGCAACAAATATTGATCTTGTAAGGCAACGGCTGCTGTGTCATCTCCGGGATAGGCATACAGCGCTTGCAAGGTGTTTACACCCTCGACATTGGGCATAGACACGCTTTCGGCAATTGCTTGTTTAGAGAGCATTGCGGGGGTATGCCGTAAAAATTCAAGCAGTTGATTAAGTGACATCATCCCACCTCTTTCTGCATATAGGCCTGCATAGACACGTGTTGTAGCGGATAGTGTTTAATTTGTGCCTGCATTAAGACATGTGGAATATTAGCCACCTGTAACTCACGCATACTGTCCCAGCACAGTTTTTGGAAATAGCGTTCATTCTGCTGCTGTACGGTGGCTAAAAAAGTCTGACAGCCTAAATTTTTCGCGGTGGTCACGGCGGCATTAATCAAAGCTTTACCAATAGCATGATGGTGGCGATACAAAGGTTCGACACATAAGCGCCCACCCCACCATGTATTTTTGCCATCGGGGAAAATACGTACCGCGCCCACCACACGATCATGTTCTCCAAACATATTTCCAATGGCGGCAATGCCTAAAGCATTGAAGTCGTATTCATCACGATCTTCTTTTAAAATCTTTTGTTCATCACGAAAGGTGGCTTCACGGAGTCGGTAATATTGACGACGTTCCCAATCTTCCGAGACCACTTTGATGATGATGTCATCGCTCACAAACTGTTTCAGTTCTTCATTCAGTTCAAGCAACCATGGATAACGTGAAAGTTCCATCATGACCTCCTACTCGTAGGCTTTCAGTGAGGAACATGCCCCACACTTGGCACAACCGGCTTGGGTATCTTCCGAGTTCAAGCCCTGTTGGCGTAGTTGCTGTCCAATTTTTGGATAAAGCGATTGCATAAAGGCTTGATCAGGTTTGGCATGATGCTCCAGCGCTGTTCCCGCAATTGGCACGAAAGGCACCACAAAGGGATACACACCCATTTCAGTCAGTTTGCCAGTCATCTCGATGATTTCTTGTTCGGTGTCGCCCAAGCCTGCCAAAATGTAGGTGCTGACCTGACCACGCCCAAACACTGCAACTGCTGCTTTAAAAGCTGAAAAATAGGTGTCTAAAGATACTTCGGCTTTGCCCGGCATAATTTGATGACGTACCCGCTCACTCACCGCTTCAAGGTGCATACCAATAGATACTGCACCCACATCTTTAAGTTTTTGAAACCATGCAAAATCATCAGGTGGTTCACATTGCACCTGTATCGGCAAATCCACTTCAGTACGAATGGCTTTCACACTGTCATATAGAATTTCTGCGCCACGATCAGGGGTATTGGGTGTACCTGTGGTAATCACCATTTGTTTCACACCATCAAGTTCTACCGCAGCTTTAGCTACTTCTGCCAACTGCTCAGGGCGTTTTCGAATCAGTGTTCGCCCGCCTTTGAGCGATTGATCAATCGAGCAAAACTGACATGCGGTGCTTTTATCGTTCATACGGATGCAATGCTGTAAAACCGTGGTGGCTAATACATCATGGCTGTGCAAGGTGGCAATTTGCTCGTATGAAATACCCTCAGCCGTCTGTAAATCGTAAAACCGTGGGCGAGATGGCGCAGTTAAAGTCGCCACAGGAATACGGTTCTTAAAAATAATGACCTTATCCGAATCAGGTTCTACTTGGGCACTATAAGGCGACTCTTGCGCAGCCAAATTTAGTATAGGAATCATCATGGTCTGCCCATCGAGACTCAAAGCCTTATGATCGCTTGGCCCTGCACCGCCCTTGCGAGATAGACCAAACTCACCTTTCCATTTCAGACCGTTACATTGCAAATCGGTCAACAGTTGTATTGCAGACATACTCGCCCCCTATCTTCGCTATTGGCTTGCTACGGTTTAAACCTGTTCTTCGTTAAATCTGGAAAGTTTTTCTAGATGTGCCTGATCTGAGGTTTCAACTTTCAGTTCGTGCAACACCTGTGTTGCACGACGGTCAATTAGCACACTTAACAACTCTGGCCGGCTGTAATGCCCAACTGAATCCATCATGCGTTTACGTTTATCAATCAAGCTAAAATCAAGATCGGCAATGCAATAGCCTTCGCCTTGTGTAATTGGCGGTGCTAAAAATTTACCTTCAGGTGAAACAATGGCAGTAAAGCAACCACCAGAGATTGGAGCTAACTCACAACCTGTATCTTGCATAATTTGCTGCTGTTGCTCAGGGTGTAACCACGCGGTGGCATTGACCACAAAACAACCCGACTCTAAGGCATGATGTTGAATAGTGGCACTAATCTGATCGGCAAACACCTGACCGACCAATGAACCGGGGAACATGGCAGCATGAATTTGCTCACCATCTGCCATCAAGGCAAAACGCGCCAATGGGTTGTAATGCTCCCAACACGCCAATGAACCAATGCGTCCAACAGCTGAATCAATAGCACGTAAACCACTACCATCGCCTTGTCCCCATACCATGCGTTCATGATAAGTCGGCGTGATTTTGCGACGGTGCTGAATAATCGAACCATCCACATCGAACAACAACTGTGCGTTATAAATTGTGCCGCCTGCACGTTCGTTAATCCCAATTGACGCCACCATATTGGCGTCTCGACAAGCCTGACCAATGGCAAAAGTCGCCTCTGATGGCACGACGACCGATTCATTGAGCAATTTAAGATGTTCTTTGCCCATCGCAAATGGCGGTTGCACAAAAGAAAAATAAGGGTAATAAGGCACTACTGTTTCAGGAAAAACTGCAAACTGCACACCTTGTTTGCCCAACTCCAAAATAATGTCACAGACTTTTTGCACCGTGGCTTTTTGGCTATATAACACCGGACTACATTGCACTGCGGCAGCTTTAACGATTCGACTCATGACTTATTCCCCTTTCTTCTCAAGCTTTAAACAGTCCAAGTGTCAATGATCAATGCATTGTCACGGCGCATTAACAATTTCAAATCCATCACATCCAAAGGATTGATTGGGCGAATACCAGCAATCAATGCTTTTTCAGTCTGACCATATAAAGCTTGCAATGCGAAACGGCAGGCATACACTTCACCACCTTCTTCCATAAAAGCTTTTAACTGATTATTCACAGCCAAATGTCCCGGAAAAGCTTCCGCACCTAGAGTTGGGAAACCACGTTGCACCCCCAATTGCACACCTGGTCCATAAAGCAAAATTTTGGTTTCAAAACCTTTGCGTAATAAGCGTTTAGCTTGCAGCACATTGACCAAACCAATTGACCCTTCAAAAGCCATGGTATGAAAAGTCACTAAAGCTTTTTCGCCCGGCTGCGCTTTTACATCCTCAAAGACCTTTTCTTCATAATCGACAAGAAAATCACCATCTTTGTATTGTTCAATATCAACTTTTGGCATAGCAGCTCCTCGTATAATGCTATTTGCAATCAACCAGTGTTTGGTTTGATAGAGTTATTGCGAGAGCTGTGCCAAGTTTAGTTTTTATTTGAAATTTATTTTTAAGATATTGAAATATAAAAATTAATTTTATAAAAAGTTTTTTATTGCTTAAAAATAAAACACTAGGTGATTATGATTTTTCGTAGTAATATGAAATTTCATAGTTAAAAATATGAAATTTCATAGCATGAACAATAACGATTTTATTTCAGACTGGGTGACTTCTGAGAATTCGATACGACCATTAGCATTTGAGCATACTTCCCAAGCCATACTGATTCTCGATCCACACCAAAATCAGTTTGTTGATGTCAATATCAGTGCGACGCAGTTACTACGTTATGAACGTCATGACTTGATTCAAAAAACCGTGACTTCAATTTTTGGGCATTTCAGCCAATTGCCGCAACTCATGGCTTTTACAGAAGAATCTTTAGAAAATGGTACTGCATGGAACAATGAAATGTATGCCTTTGACAAACATGGTGAAAAAATCCAGTTAGATATTAGTTCTGTTACCATACCTTATAAAAATAAAACTTTGTTGATCTGGTCATTGGTTGATGTAAAAGATCTAGAATTACGCCAACTAAACAAAAATGCAGATAAAGTTATTCGTGCCGGACTCAAAGAATGGCAAGCGTTACAAGAGCTTTTTATCGATTCGGATACTGGAAAACATCTACTACTCAGCTCTGTAGGCGATGGTATTTACAGTATTAATCAACAAGGCTTATGTACCTTTATTAACCCTGTTGGTGCAAAAATGCTGGGCTTAAAACCCGAAGATGTATTAGGAAAAAATATTCATAAAATCCACCATCATACTCATGAAAATGGTACACATTACCCTGTTGAGAAATGCCCAATTTATGCCGCTGTACATGATGGTGTAGTTCATGAAGGCATACAGGAAATTTTTTGGCGGCGTGATGGTAGCTATTTTCCAGTAGAATTTACTAGTACGCCGATTATTCGAGAAAGTGAAATTATTGGAGCAGTAGTGGTATTTCGGGATATCACAGACCGCCTCAATACTGAAAAGCAACTTACTCATGCACTCGGCGAGTTACAGGAGCTTAAAAGCCGACTTGAACAGCAAAATGAATACTTACAGGAAGAGATTTTACAAGAAAATCAATACCATGAAATTGTAGGTAATAGCGCGTCCATTTTACAAATTATTGAAAAAATCAAAGTGGTTGCGCCTACAGATGCCAACGTCATGATTTATGGTGAATCAGGTACGGGTAAAGAGCTAATCGCGCGAGCCATTCATCAATCAAGTCATCGCAAACAATATCCTCTCATAAGGGTCAATTGTGCTGCTATTCCCTCCGAACTATTTGAGAGTGAATTTTTTGGTCACGTTAAAGGTGCATTTACAGGTGCAGTCCGTGATCGCGCTGGTCGTTTTGAACTCGCCGATCAAGGCACTTTGTTTCTCGATGAAATTGGTGAAATTCCATTAGAGTTGCAAAGTAAATTACTGCGGGTGTTACAAGAAGGCACTTTTGAGCGTGTGGGGGAAGAAAAAACCCGTCATGTTGATGTTCGGATTATTGCCGCAACCAATCGCAATTTAAAAGAAGAAGTTAAACTCAAACATTTCCGTGAAGACTTGTATTTTCGTCTTAATGTATTTCCAATTTATTCACCTGCATTGCGAGATCGTAAAGAAGATATTCCGTTATTGGTGAGTCACTTTACCAAACTGATTAGTGAAAATCGCAAAGTTAAATATCTGCCTTTTTCACAAAAGCATATTTTAGAATTACAACAATATGACTGGCCTGGAAATATCCGTGAGCTACAAAACGTGATTGAACGTGCCATGATTACTGCTAAACAAGGGATAGTATCTTTCCAGTATTTATTGGAAGAACAACCCCCAACTCAAGTGGTGACTGTAAACGAAAAACAGCTTCAACCTGTAACTCAAGTATTGACTCTACAACAAATAAAAGAGTTAGAAGTACAGAATCTAACGCTAGCAGTTCAACAATGTGAAGGTAAAATTTTTGGACAGGATGGTGCAGCAAAACTACTTGATATCAATCCGACCACACTCATTTCTAAATTAAAAAAAATGGGAATTAAATATTAATTATAATTTATGCTTATCATACAGGATTCGAAGTTTGAGTTTTTTTTCATTTAAAAAATTACAGGAAGTTCAGTATACATTTTGTCAAATTAATCAATAATGGGGCGAATAAGGTCATAATGATTCCTGAAATAATCATGGAAAGGCTTGCAATCACACCTTCTAACTCATCACGTTGCCTTGCTCGTACGATACCCATTGCATGTGCAGCGTTCCCCAATGCTGTACCACAAGCAATCTTGTTTTTGAATCGCATCAACAATAGTAAGGCATCTCCAAACAGCATGCCGACTAAACCAGTTATTACAGTAAATAACGGGATTAGACTAATTGAACCACCCACTTTTTCAGTTAATACTAAAGCAAAGGGAATTGAAATCGAACGTGCTAATAGACTATTTTTCACAATTTCATCGAAATTCATCAAACTTGCCAAAAACCAGCTGCTGAAAATACCTACCAACATAGCGAGGCTTGAACTAAGCAGTAAGAGTTTAAAATGTTGCTGAATCAGTCTACGATAGTGAAATACAGGAACAGCAAAAGCCACAGTGATAGGCCCAAGCATCGCCACCAAATACTGAGTGTAAAGGTAATAGTCTTCGAAAGCATGCCGTAATATAGAAATAAGCACGATACTTAAGACAGGAACAACAATAATAGGAGATAAATAGATTTTTTGTGTTCGAACAAAAAGTCGCTTTGCCAAAAAATAACAGAATATAGTCCAAACTAGGTAAAAAAGTCCCCAAAACTCAGTCATACTCTTTTTCCTGTTTTAAACTATCGTGATTTAGGAATAATTTCACTGTATATACAGATGTCATCATTACTAATAGTGTACTGATCAAGATTACTAGTAAAATTTTACAGCCACTGGCGATCAATAGGTTCTGATACTGAATCACTCCTACCACGGGCGGAATAAAAAACAGTAACAGTTCGCTTAGTAAAAAATTAGCACCCTGTTCCACATTGGCAAATTTCAACCAATTGGTCTTCAGCAAAAATAATAATAGAAAAAAACCTAGTACACCTGATGTGACAGGTAAGTTCAGTAGCTTTTGCAATACATAGGCACAGCCCCAAACCGCCAAAATGTTGATGATTTGGTGGCTTGAGCTTTTTAGTTTGCTAATCTGAGTTTTAAGTTCCAACATCTCAATTTATACCAGCATAAGCTCTTTCTTTAAAAGGCTGAATTGAGACACGTTGGTAGGTTTCCAAAAAGGATTCATGCTCTAAACGCAGATCTAGATAGGTATTGAGAATTTCTTCTAGTACATCAGGAATATCTTCCGCTGGGAATGAAGGCCCTAAAATATCACCAATAGTTGCATCGTGGTTAGAGTTGCCTCCTAAAGTAATTTGATAATACTCTGCGCCTTTTTTATCAACTCCTAAAATACCAATATTACCTACATGATGATGCCCACATGCATTCATACATCCTGAAATATTTAGATCAACTTTACCTAAATTATATAGAGTGTCTAGATCATCGAAATGACGAGCAATCGCTTCGTATACCGGAATTGATTTAGCATTTGCCAATGAACAAAAATCACCACCAGGGCAGCAAATCATATCTGTCAAAAAGCCAATATGTGCACGTGCTAGGTTTACTTGATCCAGTACCTTCCACAGTTCAAACAAATCCTTTTGGCGTACGTCGGTTAATGCAATATTCTGCTCATGCGTCGTACGGAGTTCGCCAAAAGTATATTGATCTGCTAAATCTGCAATTAAACGCATTTCATCGGAAGTCATATCACCTGGTGCTACGCCAGATCTTTTTAAGCTAATCGTGACGATGCGATAACCGGTCACTTTATGCGGATGAGTATTGATATTAAACCAATGTTTGAACTTTGGATAATGTCGAAATAAAGCTTCAAAATCATGATTTTCTAAGTTTTCATACGTAAATGGCTGAAATACAGCATCCATTTGTTCTAAAACACTTTGATGAATTTTTAGCTGCGTCTGAGTGTGTGCAAATTCAGCATCTACTTTTTTAGCAAAGCCTTCAGGGGTTAATGCTTTCACTAATATTTTGATGCGAGCTTTATACTTATTATCACGACGTCCATGTAAGTTGTATACGCGCATGATGGCATCTAAGTATGCAATTAAGTCTTCACGGGCTAAGAATTTTTTGATGATATGCCCCGCTAAAGGTGTGCGACCAAGTCCACCACCGACTTTAATTTGATAGCCTATTTTTCCTATTTCATTTTTAACAATATATACTCCGACATCATGAAAGGTTGTAGCTGCCCGGTCTTGTTCAGGATGGGCACAGACTGCAATTTTAAATTTACGCGGCAGAAACGAAAACTCAGGATGAAAGGTGCTCCATTGACGAATCAATTCACAAGTAGGACGTGGATCGGTCAACTCCCCTTCAACAACACCTGCATATTGATCGGTTGTAGTATTACGAATGCAGTTGCCACTTGTTTGAATAGAATGCATTTGTACAGTTGCCAGCTCCTGCAAAATATCAGGTACATCATCCAGCTTTGGCCAGTTTAGTTGAATATTTTGACGGGTTGAAATATGTGCATAACCTCGATCATACTTCTGTGCGACCTCCGCTACCTTACGCAATTGATTTGAATTCATTAAGCCGTAAGGCACAGCTAAACGTAACATTGGTGCGTAACGCTGAATATATAAGCCATTTTGTAAACGTAATGGTCGATATTCTTCTTCACTAAGTTTCCCATTTAAATAACGTTCGGTTTGATCACGAAATTGTGCGACGCGTTCATTTAATAAATTTTGATCAAAATCTGTATATAAAAACATCAGGTTTACCTATCTATTTACGCAATAAATATTAAATAAATTAAGCTAAAAAAGTTATCGAATTGCTAGAACCGGTATTCTGTAAAGAGGTTTGTACATACTCAGCATAGACAGATAATTTTTCATAAATATGCTCCGCATAAAACATATCTTCTACCAGTTGCTTGGCTTGCAATGGCGTGTAACGACCACTCAATGAGAGTAACTGTGAATTAAGTTTGGAGAACTTTTCACATAATTCGATATATTGTTGATCTTTGCGTTTAAATAATAACTGACGCATGTTTAATTCTGTAGAGTTTATAATTTTGTCCGATGGTTCAGTTGAAATAAGATGAATTTTGATCTTAAAAAACAGTTCTATAGTTTCTATTTTTTGAGCATTAAGTTTTAAGTTAGTAATCAAATAAATCTGTGTTACATCTGCTCGGCATAAGGCATTGAACATGGCATAATAGAAGAACTCCACCTCATCCAAATCGTTATCATGTAAATCAAGATAGATATTGAGAGCCTGTAACACGTCATCCACTTTCAAGTACGGCTTCTTCTCTACCTGATAATAACGATTTAATACATTCAACACAGTTTTTGTCGCTTGGCTATGATAGATGATGTTTATGTTTAAATTTCCAATAACAAAAGGTGCAAAAAGGTAAGCCAAACTTGCCTGCTCAGGCTGAATTGCTGATTGAATGATATAATCCACTTTAACTTTTGAAAGTTCACGTAGCACTTTCGCGCGCAGTAGCGTTGCCTCCAAATTTACAAATTTTTGTGCTAGTTTCTTTTTTAATTTTTCAGTAAATATACCTTGCTCTACAAGCTCAGGAATTTTATTTAGATTTTCTGTAACAAACATTTCCATACCATCTAGATTGATTCTTATTTGCTATTTTGACTATTTCAGAAAAACAATAGTAGTTACAGAATCAAGAAGTCTGAATATAACAGAGTCCTTTAATCTATATATCTGTTATATTTTTATCGCGTATTCTTGTATCTACATATTGAACTATTTGTGCTGCAAAATTTTGATAATTGTTCTAAGTAGGTAGTTTTGATGAAACGATCTATAGTTTTGTATAGCACTAAAATAAATAGTGTTGATTTAAAAAATATCAGAAAAATATGTTTCAAACAGGAGGTTTTATGAGCCTCGGTTTAACCGCACTTGAACTCGCAAGAATTCAATTTGCTTTTACAGTTTCATTTCATATCATTTTTCCAGCTACTTCGATTGGTCTGGCATGCTTTTTAACACTGCTAGAATGGAAATGGTTACGTACCCAAAATCCAGTTTATAAAGATCTATTCAAGTACTGGATTAAGATTTTTGCAGTCGCCTTTGCCATGGGAGTCGTATCAGGTATTGTTATGGCGTATCAGTTTGGTACCAACTGGAGTGAATTTTCTCGAATTGCTGGTTCCGTCACTGGTCCATTGCTAACTTATGAAGTACTGAGTGCCTTTTTCCTTGAAGCTGGTTTTCTCGGCATCATGCTCTTTGGTTGGGGGCGTGTAGGTCCTAAGGCACATTTTTTTGCGACATTAATGGTCGCGCTTGGTACGTGTATTTCGATGTTTTGGATTTTATCTTCAAACAGTTGGATGCAGACACCACAAGGCTTTGTTATTGAAAATGGTATAATTGTACCATCTGACTGGTGGGCTATTGTATTCAATCCATCCTTCCCCTATCGTTTTGCCCATATGGCAACTGCAGCGTTTCTTGTTTCTTCCTTATTAGTTGTAGGTACAGCTGCATGGCACCTGTTTAAAGGTCGTCGCGATGAATTAGTCAAGAAATCCTTCTCCATGGGACTGTGGATGGTGCTCGTAACTTCATGCCTGCAAGTGCTGATTGGAGATCAACATGGTTTAAATACTCTTGAGCATCAACCAACGAAATTAGCTGCAATTGAAGGTCACTGGGAAACTAATCATGATCATGGTATGCCATTGCTGCTATTTGCTCTGCCAGATATGGAAAATGAACGCAATAACTTAGAGGTGGGCATTCCGAATTTGGGTAGCTTAATTTTAACTCACTCTATGGAAGGTGAAGTTAAGGGCTTAAAAGAATTTGCTCCTGAAGATCGTCCTCCTGTACCCGTAGTGTTCTGGAGTTTTCGTATTATGGTAGGACTAGGTATGCTGATGGTGTTAATGTCTTTAACTAGCTTATGGCTGCGTAAACAAAACAAATTATATGAAACCCGTTGGTTCCATCGCTTTGCAACACTTATGGGCCCTACAGGTTATATTGCTTTGCTTGCAGGCTGGGTCACCACTGAGGTCGGCAGACAGCCTTGGGTAGTTTATGGAGTAATTCGTACTCAACATGGCTTATCGCATACCGTTACTGCCAATCAAGTCGGTCTTAGTCTAATCATTTTTGTATTGGTTTATACCGTGGTATTCGGTACAGGCATCTATTATATGCTGAAACTTATTAGATCAGGTCCTGTGCATATAGACAGTGGCGATCCGAAGCTTGCAGGTGTGGGACATTTTAAAACGCCTATGCGTCCCTTAAGCGCTGTCGAAGAATCTATTGATGACTCCAAAAAACCTTCCTCTACAGATAAGGAGCAACATCATGATTGATCTTGCATTAGTTTGGGTTGGTATCATTGGCTTAGGTGTGTTGATTTATGTGGTTATGGATGGCTTTGATTTAGGCATTGGTATACTGTTTCCATTTATTCAAGGACATCAAGAACGTGATGTTATGATGAATACCGTTGCCCCAGTCTGGGATGGTAATGAAACTTGGATGGTTTTGGGCGGCGCCGGTTTATATGCTGCCTTTCCACTGGTCTATTCTACTGTCTTATCTGCCCTGTATTTGCCGATCATTTTTATGGTAGTAGCGTTAATTTTCCGGGGTGTAGCTTTTGAATTTCGATTTAAAGCTTATCGGAGTAAGCCGCTATGGGATCAAGCATTTATTTGGGGTTCATTCTTCTCTAGCTTCTTCCAAGGAATCATTCTGGGAGCTTATATTCAAGGAATTGAAACACAGAATGGCATTTATAGTGGCAGCGCATTGGATTGGCTTACTCCATTCTCTTTGTTTGTAGGTTTGGGTGTCGTTATCATGTATAGCGCTTTAGGCTGCGCATGGCTTATCATGAAAACCGAAGCAGATTTACAAAAAAAAATGTATTCGCTTATGCCTAAGCTAATTATTATTTTATTACTTGTCTTTTGTGCAATCAGTATCTATACACCTATCAGCCATCCTGAAATTACACAACGTTGGTTTAGCTTACCTAATTTATTCTATTTCAGCCCAGTGCCTGTTTTAGTATTGATCTGTTCTGGACTTATTTTAAAGGCTTGTAGACAGCACAAGGATAAGAAACCCTTTGCTTTGACGCTAGGCTTAGTATTTCTAGCCTTTACAGGATTTGTAATTAGTTTATGGCCCAACATTATTCCGCCTTCAGTTTCCATTTGGCAAGCAGCGGCACCTGAATCAAGTATGAAGTTTACATTGGTCGGTGCTGTGATTTTGATTCCTATTATTCTGATTTATACCTTTATGTCTTACTGGGTATTTCGCGACAAAGTGCGTATTGGTGATGAAGGCTACCATTAAGTAAGGTGATCCTCATGAAAAAAATGCAAAATCGTTTGAATCCTACAGTATGGTTCATATTATTATGGTGTTTTGGTTTTCTGTCTTTAGTGTTAATCGCAGGATTCTTTAGATTACTCCTCAGCTTGGCTTATTAAAAGTATATTTGATAAAACCAACGGGTAGCCATGTATTCATGGCTATCCCTTTCTTATATGAGAATTACACTTTATGTTTAAATCAGAACAACTTGCTTTAAGCCTCAAACATCTGATTGAAACTGGAACCTGGAAAGCAGATGAGAAACTTCCATCTTTAAGACAACAAGTCGAAATTTCTGGATTTAGTTTAATGACAGTCATGAACGCCTATCAGGAGCTGGAAGCACAAGGACTGATCTATTCAAAAGAAAAATTAGGTTATTTTGTTGCTGAAAATCCTGCACAAGCTGCACTTGCAAAAAAGGTTATTGTTAATGAAAAAATTGAAATTAACTCATTAGTATTTCGTTACTTAAAATCTATTCAATCTGAAAAAATTGTTCCCTTAGGAAGTGCTTTTCCAGATAGCCAATTGCTTTATTCCCCAAAGCTAATGCAAACCTTGACACAACAGGCAAAGTACCGCGTCGGTTATGAGCAAATGCCAAGCCTACCGCCAGGAAACTACCAGTTGAGGAAACTAATTGCTCAACGCTATTGTATGCAAGGTATTTCTACCGATCCTTCTGATATTGTGATTACCTCTGGTGGACTAGATGCATTAAATCTCTCTTTAAGAGCTATGACTCAATCAGGTGATTATATCCTTCTACAAGAAACTATTTTCTATGGCGCATGGCAAGCAGCAGAAAATTTAGGTCTAAAAGTAATCACAATTCCAGAACATCCAGAACATGGGTTGGATTTGGAAGCCTTTAAAAAAGCCATAAGTAGCTATCCCATTAAAGTCTGTCTGCTAATGCTAAATAGCCATAACCCGATTGGCTTTACTGTTAGTGATGAAATCAAATTTGAGCTGGCGAAACTGCTGCACCAGCATGAAATCTATCTTATTGAAGATGATGTTTATGAAGAGCTTTATTATGACCAGAAAAAGCCATTATCGATGAAATATTATGACCAGCAGAATCTAGTATTACATTGCTCTTCCTTTTCCAAAACTTTAGGTGCAGGTTTTCGTATAGGTTGGGTCTATGCAGGAAAGTTTTCCGAGCATGTCCAGCATTTGCAATTGATGAGTACCATTTCAGTCAACTCCTTCATTCAAAATGCATTAGTAGATTATCTCTCTCACCGTCATTACGAGAAACATTTAAAAGAGCTTCGCACAACATTAAAACATCGTAAAAATCAATATTATCAATATTTAAACAAGCACCTGCCAGATAATTGCATAGTGAATTATTATCCCTCAGGTTATTTTCTTTGGGTAACATTACCTGAAGGTATGGATAGCATTCATATTTATGAAAAAATGATTCAAAATGATGTGGGTATAGCACCAAGTCTCCTTTTTTATAGCAAAAATAAGAAGCAGAACCATATTCGTATTAATTGTTCTTTTGAAATGAGCGATATTGTTACGCAAGCACTCGATCTTTTGATTGAACAGATTTAGAAAATATTGGTCTGAGTTTACTTTATGAATCGACTACAGCTAAAAAATTCTACACTCCAGACAAAATAATATTTTATTAAAACAAACTTAACATATCGGCATTCTATGATTTTTTAATCTCCCAGTTATTTTCTAAAGTTTATTGATTAGATCAACAACATTAATATTTGATAATATAATGATTTAAAGAGATTCTCGATAACAATAATTCTTTCTGTCTACTTTTTATGGTTCACTCATTACCATCAAAAGTCAAATTATCAACTAATACCACTATCAGTAGCTAGATATTAAACAGACAATCATTAGAACAAAGTTGAACAGCTCTATCAATCACTTAGTTCAGATTTGTCAGAATACTCAAATAGATCATGCATAGTGCAGTTAAAGTATTTACAGAGCTTATCAGCAACTGGTAATTCAATACGCACAGCACGATCATAATATAAACTTGTGAGCGTATTACGATTAATTCCTGTTGCATGAACAACATCACTCAACTTCAAAATTTTTCGATCGCCCATGAGACTGGATAATTTACAAGTAATCATATCTAAATTAACTTAAAAAATAACTTGCTGTGAGTTATTTTTAGTTGTCGGAACTATATTACTTTGCTAAAATAACCTACAGCAGGTTATTATGACTTTCAGAAAGTATTTTTAACCAATATTCAGTTAAATTATAACTTTTTCAACTTAAGGATTGAACCTAAGTTAGTTTTTTTGTAGAGATCAATACCATGATGAAAACTGAGTTACTAATTAGTCAAGAAGCACGTGATTTGGGTAACAAATTGATTAGAGGTATGAATATTAATAGCGGTTATGGATTAGCCAATCTACTCGGTGTCAATTCTTGCTATGACAATCACCAGGCAGTACTTATATGGACGTTTCATCAGATAGAAGAAGACCCATCGCTAAGAGATTTAATCAAAATTAAAAAACTCTTTCTTTCATTTTTTCCTGAAAGTGCTTATCAATTAGCCTAAGCTAGTAAATATTTACTTATTAAAAGGAAATTTAAATTTAGGTATACTAAAATACTATACTGTTTTATAGTGAAATTTTCTGTAATAAAGAAATGCTTCATTTAAGGTTCGTAAGATAATCACTCCACCATTGCATCATTTCGATTCTTTGAGTTAAATACTCAGCATGATTATAACTAGCTCGTGTTCTATTTTTATCAACATGTGAAAGTTGAGCTTCAATCCAATTTTCTTGAAATAATCCTGAATCATTTAATATAGTACTAAAGGTAGAACGAAGACCGTGAGAGGTTAATTGATTTTTATTATAACCCATCTTTCTAATTGCCATATTCAAACTATTGAAGTGAATAGGTTGATTATGTTTTCTTGGGCTTGAAAAAATATACTTCTCACCCAAAGACCATTGCATAGCATCTTTAATGATTTCTAAAGCTTGGTCTGAAAGTGGTACTAAAAAATCTGGAATATCGTAACCTAATAAAACTTTTCGTCTAAACTGTTTGATATGTAAAGCTGGTATTTTCCATATTTTATTAACTAAATCAATATCTTGATGTTTAGCTAGTAATAGTTCTGAACCTCGAACTCCTGTATGCAATTTAAAAAAAAGTGCCTTTTTTATAATTGGATGAACATTTAAAACTTTTAACTTACTAATAAAAAAATGTAAATTATCAGACTTTAAATAGGGATAGTTCTTTTTAATCTTATTATTAATAGTAATTTTATTTAAGCCATGAGCTATATTAAATTCACAATAACCCATTGCAACAGCATAGTCATATATTTGATTTAGATAACTACATGCTTTTTTAACCGGTTCTTTAACTTTTCTCGATTCAATTTTTTTTATTATCAATACCAAGTCATAACGTTTAATACTCTCAAAAGGGATATCTTTAATTTCTGTATAAATATCTTTGTGTAAGAATTTTTCTGCTAAATTTACTACTCCACATCTTGGTGAATCATCAAATGAATTATCTTTTTTAAACTGTAGCCATTCATCACATACATTTTTGAATGTAATTATTTTAGAATTATTAACTATTTCAAATTTAAAATTATTTTCTTTAAAACTATCTCGTGCCTGTCGAGCTTTTTTTAAAGACATATCTGGATACAGGCCTAGTTGAATGCGACGTCTTTTTCTTGTATCAGGATCTGTGTAACGATAACACCAAGTTTTTTTCCCGCTTGGATCAATTTTCAAGCTGAGTCCATCTTCATCAGATAAAAAACTCGTTTTATCTTTGGCGAGAGCTTGGCGAACCTTAACTTCAGTCAGACTCATGAATTTAAATGAAACCTACAACGAGCTTGGGAAGTTCAATTATATCAAAATAAATCGATTTGTATATGATGCGTATGATACGCATCATATATTTTTATAAGTAATTGTTAAATAATGTTTATATATAGATTGGCTAGCCCTTAGTAACCAATTAATTAACCATTGATTTCGCAAGTCTTAAATTAGCATTTGAAGTGCAACTCCATATGGCTTTGTTGCACAAAGCTATTCTTGAAGGTTTCTTCAGCAATATAATTTCCAAATGAAGAAGCTTATCCCTAAAATCTACCGTACAATCAATTGATCATAGTGTAATCAAGCTTTAATTAAGGGAGGAAATATTCCAATCTGGTTTGATCCCAAGACCCAAATGGTATCCACAATTACAAGGCCAACATGGACCAAATCAAACTTATTCCTATATAGCAATTCAATGCTGTTTAATGATCAAATCTCTATTCCGTCTTTCTTTACGTATGGTCACTGGCTTTGTGCAAAGTCTGATTAAACT
>NZ_JVOR01000119.1:0-24075 GCF_001054715.1 Acinetobacter sp. 243_ASPC
AGAGGTGGTCCCACATGTTTGAACAACTAAAAGCGTATTTATAAGTGATATTCCGCTCTAGTTAAGCCACCTTGTTTTGTTGGGGTAGCTGATCATAGTAAAACTCATTTGGTGTCATTTTGTCTAGACTCGAATGAGGTCGTTTCAGATTATAAAACTCAAAATATGCACTCAATTGCTTTTTCGCATCTGTGACACTGCTATAAGCTTTGAGATACACCTCTTCATATTTAACGCTCCGCCATAATCGTTCAACCATCACATTATCAACCCATCGACCTTTACCATCCATACTGATTTGAATGCCATTTGATTTCAATACATCAATAAATGCATCACTGGTAAACTGACTGCCTTGGTCTGTATTAAATATTTCAGGTCGACCATATTTTTCAATAGCTTCATTTAATGTTTCTATGCAAAATGTAACCTCCATACTAATCGATACTCTATGCGCTAGTACCTTGCGGCTATGCCAATCAATCACAGCACATAAATAAACAAAGCCTTTTGCCATAGGGATATACGTTATATCCGTAGACCACACTTGATTACTGCGCTGAATAGCCAATCCTTTGAGCAGATATGGATATTTGCGGTGAGCTTGATTAGCCTGGCTTAAATTTGGTTTGCAATATAACGCATTAATGCCCATTTTCTTCATTAAAGTACGTGTATGACGTCGTCCTATATGATGTCCTTGACGATTCAACAAATCACGCATCATACGGCTACCTGCAAAAGGGTATTGCATATGTAACTCATCCATACACCGCATCAGCTTCAGATCTGATGCACTCACAGGTTTTGGGCGATAGTAATAACAACCACGGGAGACTTTCAGCAGCTGAGCTTGCTTAGATACTGAAATCTGAAGTGAGTCATCGATTAACTTTTGTGGTTGAAGCGGCCCAGTTTCTTCAACACACCTTCTAAAAAATCAATTTCTAATGCCTGCTCACCGATTTTTGCATGTAGTTTTTTTAGATCGATGGGTGGTTCTGTTGGAGCTTTTGATTGATCGAAAGCTTGCGAGGAAGCTGAAATCAGTTGATTTTTCCAGTCGATAATTTGGTTTTGATGAACATCAAATTCAGCACTCAATTCAGCAAGTGTTTTTTCTGCTTTAATCGCAGCAAGTGCTACCTTAGCTTTAAAATCATTTGAATGATTTCTTCTTGGTCTACGTGCCATAAAATACTCCATATATTGATGTTTATAACATCATTTGGGGAGCAAAATATCACTTATAAGTGTTGTTCAAATTTCCTGATCCACCTCTGTTTTATAGCCATTAATCCAGAATGTACCCGCATTGATTTGCGCTGCTACACGATGTGCGCGTGCCACATTATTGGTCCAGACTGCACCTGCCAAACCGAAACGACTGTCATTGGCAATGCGGATAGCATCTTCTTCATCTTTAAATGGAATAGCAATGACCACTGGACCAAAGATTTCTTCACGCGCGACATACATGTCATTATGGCCTTTAAGCACCGTTGGGTTGATATAGAAGCCATCTGTCTTAGGCACTGAAATCACATCGCCCACTACTTCTGCACCTTCTTGTGCTGCCTTTTCTAGCATATTACAAACATGGGTATATTGTTTGATATTGTTGATTGGGCCCACTTCTGTATCTTCACTTTCAGGATGACCAACACGAATTTTTTGAGCAGCCTTGGCAACATCAGATACAAATTTTTCGTAAATACTTTCTTGGACCAAAAGACGTGACCCAGATACACAGCTCTGACCTGCGCCACCAAAAATTGCGGAGATTGCACCTTTGACGGCATGATCCCAATGGGTATCTTCAAAGACAATATTGGCAGATTTTCCACCTAACTCTAAGACACAAGGTAAACAACGTTTTGCTGCTGCCATCGCAATATGACTACCCGTTGCAGGTGAACCGACAAAACAAATTTTTCGAATATCTGCTTTGGCAATCAGTTCTTGGCCAATTGTGTGGCCATAACCCAAAATAACATTGACCAGACCTTTAGGTGCACCTGCACGCTCAATTAAAATACCGACGACCAGCGAACTAATCGGGGTTAATTCGGATGGTTTTAAAATGACGGCATTGCCTGCAGCAAGGGCAGGAGCAACCTGCCAGCCACACGTATTCATGGGGGCATTCCACGGGGTAATCTGCATGATGGTACCCATGGCTTCATAACGCACATAGTTCAAATGGCTGGTCGGTACCGGAATAACTTCACCATGAAATTTATCCACCCAACCTGCATAGTATTCAAACATTTCTGCCACACGAACCACATCACCGCGTGCGTCGTTGTAAGGTTTATTTGAGGTGACACATTCAATGTGTGTTAAACCATCAATTTCTTTTCTAATCTCGGCACCTATCATGTACATGATTCGACCACGGTCTTTAGCAGTCAGTTTCCACCATTGTTTTTGTGCCTGTTTTGCCGCATCACTTGCTAAGGCAACAATCGACGCATCTGCATCTGGATAGCTAAACGTAACCTGATTGTCATGTGCTGAATGCATTTCAATGAGTTCGCCTTTTCCAATGACGAGTTCACCATTAATCCAGCTTCCGAGTTGTTCTGTACCTAAGTAAGACTTGATAATATTTTTTAATTCTTGAAACATGATGTTCTTTGTCCTTATCCAAAAAATTCGAGATCGGTATGTTTTACAATCGCTGTAAAATCATCTGTGTCGGAGAGCTGTGGCTTACTGCCTTCACGCCACAAAGCCACAATTTTTTTAGATACAGGTAAGTCGAGTTCAAGCGCATCAGCCATATCTTGGGCCAGTCCTACATCTTTGCGCATGAGCCCCATACTAAATCCAGAGTTATAGGCTTTATTGAGTACCCACTGTGGAAACATGGCTTGGCTTGCTGCGCTTCGGCCTGAACCTGCATTAATGCCCGCTAACAGTTTTTCTGGGTCTATTCCGCAATGAACAGCAAGACTCATGGCCTCTGCGGTGGTAATTAAATGTGCTGCTGCCAAAAGGTTATTGGCAATTTTGGTAATATTTCCTGCGCCAACTCCACCCACATGCACTTGTGTTGTACTCATTGCTTCTAACACAGGTTTAATTTTATGCATGACGTCATCTTCTGCACCAATCACCATACTCATCGTGCCAGTTGCAGCACCTTTTGGCCCACCAGATACAGGTGTATCAGCAAAATACATTTGTTTTTCTGCAAGCGCTGCGGCAACTTTGCGACTCGTTTCTGGTGTCGAGGTGGTTGTATCGACGATAATTAAGCCAGCGTGACCCCGTGTTAGTACACCGTTTTCACCGAAAATAACTGCTTCAACATGTTCAGCTTTGGGTAATGAAATAATTAGAATCTCAATATTATCCAAAAGTTCTTTTAAATTTTTTACTGGCTGTACACCATGCTTTTGCGCTTCGATAATTGCTTGTGTTGATAAGTCAAATCCGTAAACCTCAAAATCTTTTGAAACGAGTGTGGCGGCCATACCCGCTCCCATATTACCTAACCCTAATACACCTACTTTCATATTTGATACTCGTAACGCTCAATGCGCTAAAGATGATTTAAATCAAGATCTGTGCAAAGCCAAAGCGTATTTAGAAGCGTTTGAGATGTTGACCAAGTCACGATTGGTTTGGTCTGTTTAAGCTTTTATAACGGTCAAATATGCTTTACAAGATTTATGAATACGAGTATAGATATCAGACAAATTGGTTATCAATAACAACGATTCTTAAAGTTTGTTGCTTTTAGCGCAACACACAAGTTAGGTTAAAAGAATGAGCTATGTGCACGAAAACCGTATTAAATTTTTCTTTGAAGCGGTGAATAAAGGGAGTGTCCGAGCTGCTGCGGATGCGCTGGATGTTGCACCTTCTGCGGTGAGTCGACAGATCAGCCAACTTGAGCAAGAACTTGCGGTGACATTAATTGAACGACATCGACGTGGGATTAAAGCCACTGAAGCTGGCGAAGAAGTTCTCAAATATTACAAAGCCTACTTAATTCAGCAGGAATTGCTATTAGAAAATCTTCAATCTTTACAGGGATTGCAAAAGGGACACATCTTTATTGCAATGGGTGAAGGATATATTGACGATGTTGCGGGCTTACTCAGTGAGTTTTCTTCACAATTTCCCGAGATTAAGTTGCATTTATCGATTTGTAGCAGTAACGAGGTGATTCGAAAAGTAACGGAAGATGAGGCACATCTAGGATTGGTGTTTAATCCGGCAAGAGATCCCAAAATTCGTAGTCACTTAGCAATGGATCATCCGTTGTCTATTATTCTTCATAAAGAGCATCCGCTTGCACAAATAAGTCCAATTGAATTGAGTCAACTGAATCAATATCGACTTGCCTTAACGGATGTTTCACACGGAATTCGACAAATTATTTCTCAGGTGGAAAATCTCACAGGGGTCGTGTTAACCCCAACTTTGGAGTGCAACAATCTATCTACTTTAAAAGCTTATGCGATAAATGGCGGAATTACCCTTTTACCGAAATTCACCATTGAACATCATGCACATTTATATCCTGATCTCATCGCACTTCCATTGCACCAT
Source organism: Acinetobacter sp. 243_ASPC (assembly GCF_001054715.1). Taxonomy (NCBI): domain Bacteria; kingdom Pseudomonadati; phylum Pseudomonadota; class Gammaproteobacteria; order Moraxellales; family Moraxellaceae; genus Acinetobacter; species Acinetobacter sp. 243_ASPC. The sequence continues at coordinate 4,567 of NZ_JVOR01000119.1, forward strand.
CCGACATTTGCGCAAACAAAATCGCATATTATTACTCGATTAGGCAGGCAATTGGGCAACGCTGCTAATACGCTGTTGCACATGTTAGTTTATGAAATGAAAAAGCGTGATCACGATTAAACTACTCGAACTTCAAAAGCTTAAGGCAAACTTACAGAAGATCTGCGATACGCTTGATCTCCTCCATCACCGCTTTACAGGCAGGTGTAAGATAACCATGCTTTGAAACCGATAGCGAAATATAACGTTTCAACTCAGGATTTACGATTTTTGCGGCGTTCACTGCCGTATATTGACATGCCTTGATTAATGCTTGAGGGCCCAACAAGCTATAAAGCCCATTTTCAGCAACCAGATGTGTCTGTAGGCTAATTGAATCTGCTTCAAATACAATATTTAGATTTAGCCCGTGTTCATAAGCCATATGATCAAGAAAATTACGCCAGTTACTTGGCCGGCAAAAGGTAACCAGAGGAAGGTGCTCAATGGCTTTAAACTCGATCTCTTTGGCTTGGGTGAGAGGGTCATTTGCGCAACTGACCAGATAGGTATCCGCTTCGGCCAGATAAATATCACCATGTTTAGGGGTTGGACTAAACCGATACAGTAAAGCGAGATCGACATTACCTTCTTCAAGCCATTTTTCCAAATGTACGCCTTGCCCCTCGCGGACCGATAACTTAATACGCGGATATTTTTGCTGAAGTACTTTATAGAGCGTGGTGAGCAATGGGTGCGCGGTAGAGGGTAAGCTGGCAATCCTGACTGTGCCAACAGGCGTATCGGTTGAGTGTAAAATCTCATTATTAAACTGGTCGGTTACATTGATCCATGCATAGATTTTGGGCAATAAATGCTGACCCAAATCGGTCAGTTCGACACCTCGGCCTGTCCGGTTAAATAGCCGGCCTCCACATACGGCTTCAAGTTCATTGATTTGTCGGCTGATTTGCGGCTGATTGGTATTTTGTAGCGTTGCGACTTTACTTAAGCTTCCTAATTCAACTGCATCTAAAAAGGTTTTCCATAACGCGTAATTCATCGATCAATCCTGAATCGTTTTAAAAAAGGTATACAAAAACAGTATAACTGAAATGTAAGAAATGGTAATTCCTCTATATCTGAACTCTTTCTATACTCCATTTATGTTCTCTGAAATCAAAAATGAGCCTTGCTTAAGGGCGAATGAGAATGATAAATCACATAGTATAGGAAGTACGATTATGAGCTTAGATTTACGTGGACTTACCCCAGCACCAGTAACACCATTCACACGCGATGGTGCGGTAGATCACGACGCGATTCAGCGCTTAGGTTCTTGGTTAGGTAGTATCGATGGCGTAAAAGGCCTAGTGGTTTTAGGCCACGCAGGTGAAGGTACATTTCTTTCACAAAAAGAGCAGATGCAGGTGATTGAAAGCTTTGTCAAATCTGTCGATGATCGAATTCCTGTAATTGCAGGGATCACGCTTGAAGGTACGTCTGTTGCGGCAGAAGAAGCAAAGCGTGCAGTCAGTGCAGGTGCATCGGCAGGACTCATTTACCCTTCGCATGGCTGGCTACGTTTTGGATATCAAAAAGGTGCTCCACAAGATCGTTACAAAGCAATTTATGAAGAGAGTGGTTTACCTTCAATTTTATTTCAATATCCAGATGCCACTAAAGCCACTTATGATTTAGATACCTTACTCGATATTTCTGCACAGCCTGGCGTATTTGCCATGAAAAATGGTGTGCGAAACATGCGTCGTTGGGATGTCGAAATTCCGATTATTCGCCGTGAGCGTCCTGATTTACAGGTATTGACCTGCCACGATGAATATCTTTTACATACCATGTTTGATGTGGATGGTGCTTTGGTCGGCTATGGCAATATTGCTCCAGAGCTATTGATTGAAATGATCAAGGCAGGCAAAGCCAAAGATTACGAGAAAGCACGAGCATTGCACGATCAACTGCTTCCTGTCACACGTAATGTTTACCACCGCGGATCGCATATGGAAGGCACCGTCGCTCTCAAACATGCTTTGGTTGCACGCGGGATTCTAGATCATGCAACTGTTCGTTCGCCTTTACTTCCACTGGCAGAAGGGGCAGAGCAGGAGATTCATGAAGCGATGCGCCAAGCTGGCATTGGAAAGGTCAATCTCGCTCAAGCCATCGCTTGAAGAAAAAAGGCTAGCCTATGCGCTAGCCTTTTTTTAGGTTACTCTGCCTGAGGCAAAAATCGGGCATGTCATTTAAAAATAACAAGAAAATATGCGTGCGATTTTTAGTCAAACGGTTTAGGTATAAAACAACAAAACTACGAGGAATGTAGTTGATAAGGAGAACGGAGATGACCAATCTAGCGGATGTAGAATCAATTCGTCATCATCAACAAAATGCACACATCATTGCACGATTAGAGCGACTACCCGTCACTAAACGATTGCAATTCATGCGAATCACCATTGGAATAGCCACTTTTTTTGATGCCTATACCGTACTTGCAATTGCCTTTGCTTTACCCCAGCTGATTACAGAATGGCATTTAACTCCAGCCTACGTGGGTGCCATCATTGCAGCGGGTTATGTTGGCCAACTCATAGGTGCCATTTTTTTTGGTTCTTTGGCTGAAAAAGTAGGGCGGCTACGGGTCTTGTTTTTTACCATCATGTTGTTTGTGATGATGGATATTGCATGTTTATTTGCATGGAGCGGATTATCGTTACTGGTTTTTAGGTTTTTACAAGGTGTAGGTACAGGTGGTGAGGTTCCTGTCGCGAGTGCATATATCAATGAGTTTATTGGAGCAGAAAAACGTGGCAAGTTTTTCTTGCTTTATGAAGTGCTCTTCCCGATGGGACTGATGTTTGCAGGAATGGCTGCATATTTTCTGATGCCGATTTATGGTTGGAAAGTCATGTTTATTGTCGGACTGGTTCCATCTTTACTGGTTATTCCATTACGTTTTTTCTTACCTGAATCACCACGCTGGCTCGCCTCGAAGGGACGTTTTACTGAAGCCGATAAGGTTGTGAAAATTTTCGAACAGGGGGCGTTAAAACAAGGTAAGGCACTTCCTGAACCTGTCGTGAAAGACATCAATCCACAGGCAATGGCGAAAACCAACTGGCGTGAGCTATTTCAGGGAATCTACCGTAAACGTACCTTCACTTTGTGGGGAATGTGGTTTTGCGTATATATGGTGAATAACGCTATGGTGACCTGGTTACCTTCACTGTATAAACAGCATTTTGGCTTACCATTGCAGACCAGCCTTGGTTATGGCTGGATTACCTCGGGAGTCGGGGTGATTGCTTCGATCATTTGTGCGCTCATGATTGATAAAGTGGGCCGCCGCCCTTGGTATAGTGCTGCTTTCTTTTTGGCAATTATTCCTTTAATGAGCCTGTCTGTGCTTGGCGCAACATCTGCGATACAGGTTGTCGTACTCGCTACGCTCAGTTATGCAATTTTACAAACCATCTCATTTTCTCTATATCTCTATGCTGCTGAGCTGTATCCGACACGTTTACGTGCGATGGGAATCGGCTTTAGTACCGCTTGGTTACGTGCAGGATCTGCAATTGGGCCAGTAATTGTTGGATTAATTGTTGGAGGCTATGGCATTCAGTATGTATTTAGCGTACTGGCAATCGTGGCACTAATTGGTGGATTGGTGACGTTCTGGTTTGCCATCGAAACCAAGGGCCAAGTCTTAGAGAAACTCTCTCCTTAACTTTATATGACATATCTAAAAATTGCCTAGCTGAAAGGTTAGGCAGTGTTTTTATTCATGCTTAAAAAAGGATATTTAAAATGAATAAGGGCTTATTATTAAGCGTATTTGGCTTGGGATACACTGCATTTTGCCATGCAGATATACCTCAGAACTATGGCCAACTCGAACTTAAACTTAATACCCGTTACTGGAATGATCAAGGCGTTGCACATCCAACATTACTCAATCCCAACCCGACGACCAGCCGCTATGAGCAAAGTGCGCTAGGGATGGAACTAAATTACCGTTCGGTATATTGGCATGACTGGTTGGGAATAGATGGTTCTGTATATGCGGTATCGAAACTGTTTGATACGGGTAAACCTACGCCGCAGCTGCTTGAAGTTGAAAATAATGGCAAACTGGCACAGAATTTTGCAGTTTTGGGGCAGCTCTATGTTAAAGCCAAATTGGGCGAGGGGAGCGAGATTAAAATCGGTCTTCAGCTGCAAGATTCACTATTATTAAAAAGTACCAATACCCGAACTGTACCCGATACATTTTCAGGCGTTAGTGCTCAATTTAAGCTGAATCCCGAGCTCAATACTTATCTGTCCTACTATGACCGCTGGAAGCCACGTAGTATGGACAGCTTTGAAAAGTTAGTCACAGATAACAACGAACATATTCCTTATGTGGCTTTGATGGGTGCGAAATATCAAACGCAGCAATGGACGCTAAATACCGAATACTTAAAGAGTAAGGATTATTTAGAAAAGTACGGCACAACGATTCAATATAAATTGCCGTTTGCGTCCAGTACATGGTTATTGACAGGCGGTGCATTCTTTTCAAGAGATGATGGAAATTTGTTTAAGTGCGCAGCAGAAGCGGATCTGGATTGTATAAAAGGACAACAGATATCTAATCGTGGGAACGGCTATTTTTTTGATATTAACTGGATGATCAAGCGTTTCGAACTAGGTGCAGCAATCTCAAAATTTGATGGTTTCTGGATTGAAGATAACTTTTCGACGCATTCAGATCGTACAGGGGGACTGACTCAGGATCACGGAACTAATCCTTTTCCGACGTCTTCTGCTATAGGGCCAGATTTTACCAACAATGACGAGACGGCGGTTGCGCTTCGCTTTAGATATAACTGGTCGGATGTGATTCAGGGCCTCAAGACTGAATTTAAATACGCTTATGGATTTGGTGCGCACCAGAGCAACATCAGCAGCGAGATTGAAGGTCAGGAACGTTATTACGATATTGGCTTTAGCTACAGTGTACCTTGGATAAAGAATCTGGATTTTCGTTATTCATATCTGCATTATGATTCCAAATTTGAGCATGCTGCGTTAGGCGAAAAAATTAATGGAATGACCCGAAAAGATTGGGATCAGCATCGCTTACTGATCAATTATCGTTATACATTTTAATGCGCCATTAAACTGTAAATGAAAATTTGGAAATAATAAGTATCTAAAAAAGTGAAACAATGACAACCAGTCCCAAATTCATCATTTGGGTCTTTTATTATTTTTTTTTAAATCATAAAGACAAATCTGTCTAAAAAATATTTACAAAAATGTAAAGCTTGCTATTATTTTGTTAACTGGTTCTCACTTTTATTTTACAATAATGAAAAATATGAATGCTCAGCTTCAAATATCTTTAAAAAAAACAGTATTGGCCTTAGCTTTAACGGGTACGTATAGCGCAGCAATGGCTGCTGAACCGAATCCGCAGCAGCAGATTGATGCGGCAAACTATCAGATTTTGCAGCAACAGCGTGATGAGGCCTTACAAAAACAGATTCAGCCGTCGGTCAACGTTAATTTGGGGCAAAACGCTCCTGCGCTCACGGCGAATCAACGTCAGTTCCTACAATCAAATTCTGAAACGCCGTGCTTTGCCATTCAGTCGATTCTGCTTGAGGGGGATGGTGCTCAGCAATTTCAGTACACGCTTAAAGACGTGACGCATGGGCAAAATAATGTCATCGGCAGATGCCTTGGTGTACAAGGCTTAAATCAAGTGTTGAATCTGGTGCAAAACCGGATCATTGCAGATGGCTATGTTACGACACGGGTTTTATTGCCTGCACAAAATATTGCCTCAGGTCAGCTTCGTATGGTGGTGATCCCTGGGCGAATCGATCAGGTCAAGTTTGCTCAAGGCACCTCGGCACGTGCGCATAAAATCAATGCGCTTCCGATTAAATCCGGTGATGTGCTCAATATACGTGATCTAGAACAAGGCCTAGAAAACTTTAAACGTGTACCAACAGTTGAAGCAGATTTTAAAATTCAACCTGCCGAAAATAACGATACACCGGGTTATAGCGATGTCATGCTTGCATGGCAGCAATCGAAACCTTACCGCATCAATTTAAGCCTTGATGACTCAGGCGCTAAATCAACTGGACGTTATCTGGGAACGGCCACCGTATCGCTCGATCATTTACTGACACTCAATGACTTATTTTATGTCAGTTACAACCATGATTTGGGGGGAGGTTCTGGAAAACATGGCAGCGATGGGGTGTATATGAGTTACACCATCCCGTTCGATTATTGGTTGCTCACCAGTAGCTACAGCAAATCGGATTATAACCAGACCGTAGCAGGTGCGAGCCAGAGCTATCAATATAGCGGCGAAAGTGAATTGGTGGGTGTCGATCTCTCTCGTGTGATCTATCGGGATGCGCACAGAAAAACCTCACTCGGGGTGGGAGGCTGGTCGCGTCAGTCTCGAAATTATGTTGAAGATGTTGAAGTTGAAGTGCAACGCCGAAAAACCGCAGGCTGGAAAGCCATGCTGGATCATGTTGAATATTTCTCTAATGCGACTTTAGCAACCAATCTGACCTATAAACGAGGCACAGGCTGGCTGGGAGCCATGCGTGCACCCGAAGAAGCATTTGATGAAGCATATACCCGTGTAGGAATTTTACAGGCCAATGCCAGCTTGCAAGTACCATTTAAAGTGGGCGCGCAGAATCTGCAATATACCGCCGAATGGCGTATGCAACGAAGTAACAAACCTTTAACCCCACAAGACCGTTTCTCGATTGGTAACCGTTATACCGTACGTGGCTTTGATGGCGAACAAACCCTACTGGCCGATAACGGCTTTTTGGTGAGAAATGAATTGAGCGGTTCGATTTTAAGTCAACCGCATTACTGGTATGCCGGTATTGACTACGGTGAAGTGGGTGGACGCACAGCGTATCAGCCGAATCCATTGCCAGGTACAAGCTTGCTGGGCAGTGTCGTGGGTTTACGTGGTCAGATCGCGCCACTGCGCATGAGTTACGACGTCTTTGTGGGCGCTCCCTTGAAAAAACCAGATAACTTTAGAACAGACCATTACACCACGGGCTTTAGTGTGAACTGGAGCTATTGAGCATTAGACGATCAAAGCGACCGTCCAATGGTGTGCATGTGTTTTTATAGAAATGAAGATTGAGTAAAACAAATGAATAAGAATTGCTACCGCGTTATTTTTAGTCAGGCCCGTGGTCTATTTATTGCCGTGGCCGAAATTGTCAAAAGTCAAACCAAACAGGCTGGGCAAACTTCCGCCTCAACGTCGGCAGATACGGTGGCAGTCACGGTTTCGCCGATTCATTATAAAAAACTCAATCCGCTTAACTTTGCCGTGATCGGGTGTTTGGGCGCTTTAGTGATCAGCCTACCCATGAGTACGGTGGCAGATACGCAAATTATTGCCGATAAAGGCGCACCGACGTCGCAGCAAGCTACCATCTTAAACAGTGCCAATGGTACCACGCAGGTGAATATCCAGACGCCGAGTGCCGGTGGTGTGTCACGCAATACTTATACTCAGTTTGATGTAGGGCAAGAAGGCGCCATTTTAAATAACTCACGAAATAACACCCAAACTCAAATCGGTGGCTGGGTACAGGGCAATCCTTGGCTTGCAAAAGGTGAAGCAAAAGTCATTTTAAATGAAGTCAACTCGAGTAATCCGAGTCAACTCAAAGGCTATATCGAAGTTGCCGGAAAACAGGCGCAAGTGGTCATTGCCAATCCGTCTGGTTTGGTCTGTGATGGCTGTGGTGTGATTAATGCAGATCGTTTTACCCTGACCACAGGGCAGGCGGTGATGAATCAGGGTTATCTGGAATCGTTCCGTGTTCGCGAGGGGCAAGTGACGATTGACGGTAAAGGTTTAAATGGAAGTCTAACCCCGTTTACCGATATCTATACACGTGCTTTAAAAGTCAATGCAGGCCTATATGCCAATGAGCTGAACACGGTGTTAGGTCAAAATGATATTCAAGTCAAAGACCAAGTAGCGCCTCAAATTACTGCAACGACGGGTGCTACAAGTGCACCGATATCCAACTTTGCTTTAGATGTAGGCCAATTGGGCGGAATGTATGCTGGGAAAATCTTTCTGGTGGGAACCGAGCAAGGCTTGGGTGTACGTAACGCCGGCACGATCAATAGCACTCAAGGTATGCTGAGCCTCAATGCCAACGGGGATTTGGTCAACACAGGCAATGTGATTGCGAATAAAGATCAGGTACAGCTGAAAGCTCAAAATGTTCAAAATACGGGTAACGTGAGTAGTGCCACATCACAAATTTCTGTTGAGAGTCAAAATCTAGACAATACAGGTTTAATCAGTAGTGCCGATGAGTTGCATCTGAATCAACAGAATCGTTTAAATAATAGCGGCACATTGAACGCTGCTCGCGTTGTGATAGATGCGACCAGTTTAAAAAATAGTGGATCTATCGAACAAACAGGTATGCAAGGGCTGGATTTGAAGTCAGGTTCAATGACCAACCTTGGCGGTAAAATCGGCATTGCTAAGAACACGACAGGCAGCGGTACGGGCGGCTCGACAGGTGGAACAGGATCAGAGACCGCTCCATCAAATCCTGCACAAGATGGGGGAAGCTTGCAGGTTGCTACCCCAGTAAACACTACGCCAAAAACGTATGACCAAGGTTATATTCATGTTAAAGACCAACTGAATAATGATCAAGGAACCATCATTGCCAATGGCGGTGTAGATGTCGAGAGCCAAAATGGGTTAGATAACCAAGGCGGTCAGCTCAATTTGGGTCATGTGAAAATACAGGGCGAGCGCTTTAACAATGATCAGGGGCAATTGACCGTTAAGCAGGCAGAGATTCAGACCAGTAGTTTTAGTAATCAGCAAGGATTACTACAATCACTCACATCTTTAGATGTAAATAGCCAGTCGATTGATAATCAGGGCGGTAAAATGAATGCCTTAAATAATATTCGTCTGATCTCAAGTGGAAATATTCTCAATCAAGCAGGGCAAATCGCAAGTTCGTCTGAACTTTATTTACAGGGGTTGGGCCTAAATAACAGTGGGGGTGATCTGGAGGCTGGACAATTATTAAAATTGAGTCTTTCAGGTCATTTAAATAACCAGAAAGGAAAAATAGTCACTAACAATAACTTGGATAGTTCACTTGTAGGTTTAGATAACGACCAAGGTGAAATTTCTGCAAAAAATATTACGATTCAAAACCAAGATCAGGCTTTAAATAACGGCGCTGGAACGATTTATGCTGATCAAAGTTTAAAAATTCAAACTGGATCTTTAAATAATGCAGTCAATGGTACGTTATCGAGTCATGAAAATCTGCAAATTGACAGCCAGCAACTTGCCAATCAGGGCTATATTCGTGCTGATCAACAGTTAAAAATTAACAATACCGGTGTTATGACGCAGCAGGGAGGTATTCTTTCTGCCTATGGAAATATTGATTTAGCGAGTCAGCGTCTTGTTGGTGATGAAAAAAGTGTGGTCGCGGTCGGTATCAATGCTCAAGGTGAGCAAGATCCAAATGCTCAAGCCGATTTAAAGATTAAAACAGAACAGTCACTTGAGCATCACGGCAAATTACTGGCAAGCCGTAATATTGATTTAGATGGAGCAAATGTAGATGTATCGCAAGGCTCGGCAGCAGCTCAAAATATTACGATTACAGCGCGTGATGGAGATATAAATAACCAGTCGGGTGTATTGCAGGCTGATGCTATTCAATTCATTGCAGTACAAAACGAGCAAAGTTTAATTAACCAAAGCGGTCAGATTCTTGCGAAAAAACTGAATCTGAACATTGGGAAAGACATTAATAACCAACAGGGTTTGATTCAGCACACCGCAACAGATGACCTGAATTTAACTGTTCAGGGAATTATTAATAACCAGCAAGGCCGTATTCTCACCAATGCAAATCAGTTCAATATTCAATCACAGGGACTCAATAGTGACTCTGGTGTGATTTTGCATTCTGGCCAAGCCGGCTTAACTATGGATATACAAAATATTCAGGCGCAAAAGGCTGAATTGAGAACGAACGGCGCACTCAAACTTACGACCAATCAAGCACGATTAGATCAATCAAAAGTGTCTGCTACTCAAGCCAATATTCAAGCCAACCAATTGACTGACCGTAATGGTGAAATGCTGTTGAGTGCTGCAAATGGCCAAAGCTCAATTCGTGTAAATAGTGACTATCAACATCAAGGCAGTGTATTACAAAGTCATCATAACTTAGACATTCAAGCAGGTTCGCTGAATAACCAAGACGGGACCATTCTGGTCACTCAAAATGATTCATCTTCACAACCTGTTCAGCTCAATATTGTCGGCCAAAACGATATTCAAAATGATCTGGGTAATATTGTGAGTGAAGGCCAGCTTACACTAAAAGCTGGAAAGGAACTAAGCAACCAACAGGGTAGTATCGTTAGTTCGAATACGCTTGAGCTTAAAACAGATCAGTTAATTAATAACCAGTCAGGGCAGATACAAGCGAAGGAGATTAAGCTCTCTGCATCAAACTTAGATAATCGTTCAGGAGTCATTGCGGCTAAAACGGGTGATGTATCACTCAATATTAGTAATGAACTCAATAATGGTCGTGTTGAACAAGCTAAGTCGGCTGGTATTATTCAGGCAGCACGAAATATAGATGTGCAGACTGGGCGATTAGACAATAGTGGTCTGATTTACGCTGGCCAAAATCAACAACTCAAAGTTGCTCAAAATCTTAACAATGCTGGACAGGTCGCTGCTCAAAATAACTTAAATATACAGACGGCTACACTGACCCAGACTTCTGCAGGGAGCATGATTGCTGGTTTAACATCAGAGGGTGCATTAGCAAATCAGGGTAATCTTGGCATTGATGCTACAGGTGCTATAAATGCGCAGGGGCAACTCATCGCGGGCGGTGATTTGAAGAGTCAGGCCGCGAGCCATGTGTTAAATCAAAGCCTTGTTCAAGCAAAAAATATTTCGCTTAGCAGTAAATCTGGTCAGTTGAGCGCTCAACACAGTTCGATTCAGGCCGCAGAGCAACTTAATTTAACCACTCCTGATACGCTAGATACCCAACACGCCAACTTAAAGGCAAATAAAGTTCAAATTAATGCTAAAGACTTAAATAACCAGTCAGGACATATCCAGCAAACAGGTTTAGATGATACTCAAATTTCGTTGACAGGTGATTTAAATAATCAAAACGGGCAAATTGACAGTCTAGGCCAAAAACTACAGATCAATGCCAATCATTTAAATAACCAGAATGGTCTGATCCAGTCTGGCACAGCAGACAGCCAACTAATACTCGCAATTGCCAATACGCTCAATAATAATCAGGGCAATATCAAAACTGCTGGTCGTTTGCAAACCAATAGTTCCGAGTTAAACAATGACGCTGGAACGCTACTTAGCTTCAATGGCTTTAACATCAATACACAGCAGCTTAGCAATCAAGCGGGTCAAATTGTTGAGGCTGGAACACCAGACAATGTTGTTAACCAATTCATTGTTAAAAATCTTCTAAATAATAGTAATGGCAAGATTCAGACCAATCATAATCTTGAAATTCAGGCTGGTGCGTTAAAAAACAGTGCGGGCAGTATTGTCACCGCAGGTACAGCAGGTCTTAATCTCAATACAGCCTCACAACTCGATAACCAGTCTGGAAATATTCATTCGAGTGGTGATCTCAATCTAAATGCACAAAACATTTTGAATGATCAGGGACAAATTCTTGCTGCAAAACATGCTCAGCTAAATAGCCAAAACACCTTAAGTAACCAAGCGGGATTAATCGCAGCACAACAACAATTAATGATTCAAAGTGCCGCCTTAAATAACCAAGCGGGTCAAATTGGGTCGGTCGATGCGGGCATAACGATCCAGACGACTCAGCAAGCACTGAATAATCAAAGTGGTAAGATTCAGGCGAATCAAGCGATTAAACTCGATGTACAGGGGCTTGATAATAGCCAGCAAGGCTTGATTAGTAGTACTAAAGGTGACCAAAGCAACATTCAGATTGATACTCACCAGCAGAGCCTGAATAACCAAAATGGGCAGATGAACAGCGGGAATACCTTACAGATTAGTACCGATAGTCTGAACAATCAGCAAGGTCTCATCACTGCACAGGGTGATCTTGGTATAAACGCCGTGCAACTCATTGATAACCGTAAAACTAATTCAAATTCCACCCAGACAGCGTTGGCTCAAGGTATTCAATCTTTAGGGCAAGTCTTATTACAAACTTCAGAATTAAATAATGAACAAGGTCAGGTTATTGCTGGTAATGGATTAACCATTCAAGCGCCTCAGGTGAATAACAGTAATGCGGGCTTATTCGCCAGTGGACAAAACTTACTGATCGATAGTGTTGGACAAGCAGGTACGATTAATAATCAGAAAGGCAAAATCAGTGCGAATCAAAACATTAGCCTCAATACAGGCCTGATGGGTGGAAGCCAACTCGATAATAGTCAGCAGGGCCTGATTAGTGCAGCAAAGCAAGTCAAAATTGCGAGTCAAAATATTGATAATTCAGACAATGACCAGAGTTACGGTATTCAGGCAGGACAAGTAGAAATAGCTGCAAGTAGTTTAAATAATAGTGCTGGGCGCATCTCTGCTGAGCAGCAACTGAATTTAAATATTTCGGATAATTTAAATAATACCAAAGGCTTAATTAGTAGTCTTGATCAATTAACAATACAAGGTCAGCAAGACAATAACCGTCTTATTGTAAACAATCAGCAAGGGATGATTATTGCAGGTGAAGAAGGCTCATCAACTGCAGGTTTAAATATTCTAGCCAAAGGTTTAACAGGCGACGGTAAGGTCTTAAGTCAGGGACAGCTCAATCTTCAGCTCAATGATGATTATGTACAAGATGCTCAAGGTCAGTTGCAGGCACAGGGAAATTTAAACCTGCGCTCTAAAGGTAAAGTGAGCAACCATGGCGCGATCAAAAGTAACGGACAATTATCTATTTCAGCAAATACAATTGAAAACGCTGTAGATGGCAGTTTGGAAAGCCAGCAAACTCAACTTAAAGCTGTAGGCGTACTCAATAACTATGGACTCATTAATGGTGCAAATACATATGTTCAGGCAGGCCAACTCAATAATATTGCCGGACGTATTTATGGTGACCATATTGCAATTCAGGCGAATACTTTAAATAACCAAAGCCTCAATGGTTTAGCGCCAGTCATTGCCTCAAGAGGTGATCTGGATCTGGGGGTACAGGTTTTAAACAATCTGGAAAATAACCTTAATCATCAAAGTGGGTCGCAAATTATTGCCATGGGAGACTTGCGTATAGGAGGTTCGCTTGACTCTCAGTGGCATGCGCAAGGAACTGCGCAGCAAGTCAATAACCGAAGTGCTGTAATTAATGCCAATGGCAATATCGACTTGAATGTTGATACGGTGAATAACCAGAATGTCTTTTTTACAACCAAACAACAGCAGACTACAGCGCAACTTGATTACTGGAATATGTATATTTCAGATTCGCGTGCCGGAAGGTACAACCCTGGTTATCAGTTCTTAATTACGCAGGAAATTTATAGCCAGAATCCAGATCTGTTTAGCAAGTTACAGGCTACAGATCCAACCGTGACACAATACTATAATGCCACGATGGAGGATTATTTAAGCCGTCCAGAAGGCCGCTTCTTTATTGTCAGTAACAGTGGAGACAGTTCGGCTGGCAATATGTTTAAAGGTTATGTGGTTTACAACGGACAACTTTACAGTACTGACCACTATGAACATGTGAAAAGTACTCAAACGACCACGACGACGGTAGCTGATGAGTCAGCGCCTGCTGTGATCAGTGCTGGAGGCAATTTAAGTTTCACAGGCACAATCAATAATGACAAAAGCCAAATTATGGTAGGTCAAAAGCTGATTGGAGATGCCAAAGCAATTCACAATGTCGATGCCAAAGGCACCAAAATTACGCATGAAGAAGGAACGGTAACGCCGAGTTCGGGCAGTTATGACGGTAAGGGGCACGATCGTGTCTGGGCTTCTGGTGAGCAGGCTTATAACCCAGCAGATGTGACCAAAGGGGTAGATTTATTTATCTATGAAAATCCGACCACTGCGACACCTGCTAAAGTGCAAGATCAAACCCAGCAAGTCAACAAAGATAATTTGACTGAACAGGCGCTGAGCCAAAACCATAATGCCAATGTGATTGATCAGCAAACTACACAAACGAATCAAACCGCAGCAGTTCAACAAACGACAGCTCAATCTGATCGTATTCAATCAAATGAAGTGAAAACAGGGCAGGCACAGCTTGAAGGCGTAGTCGGGGCAAACACGACCGATTATAAAGCCTTGAGTAGTAGCGCAGTCGATCAAATTCAAAATAATGAGACAAAAGCGACATCTGTTGAGGGGCAAACAGCACAGATTGATGGTAGTGGTTTTGAAATTCGTACCAACAATGCCAACGTTAAAGTTCCAAATAATGCGTTATATAGTAAAAATCCAGACAGCCGTGCTCAGTACCTTGTTGAAACAGATCCAGCGTTTAGTAACTATCGCAACTGGCTATCTTCAGATTATATGTTGAATGCATTAGGGCTTGATCCAGCGCTTCAACAAAAAAGATTAGGTGATGGTTACTATGAACAACGTATAGTACAGGACCAAGTTGCTCAACTCACCGGCTACCGTTTCTTACAAGGATATGCTTCCGATGAGGAACAGTATAAAGCGCTCATGAACAATGGGCTGAGTTATGCAAAACAGTACAACTTACGCCCCGGTATTGCACTCACGCCAGAACAAATGGCGCAGTTAAGCAGTGATATTGTGTGGTTGGTCGAAAAAGAAACTACCCTACCAGATGGTACAAAAACCAAAGCTTTAGTGCCACAGGTGTATGTTAAAGCGCGTGTGGGTGATTTAAAAGGCGATGGCACTTTAATTAGTGCCGATAGTATTCAGCTTAATTTAAGTAAAGATTTGACCAATGCAGGAACCATTGCAGGACGACAAGTTGTTCAAATTAATAGCCAGAATTTAAACAACCTTGCTGGAAACATCCGTGGTGGCGTAGTTAGCCTAGGTACTGAAAAAGATTTAAATAATATTGGTGGTATGATTCAGGCCGATCAAGCCATGAATTTGCAGGTAAAAGGTAACCTGAATATTCAATCCACCACACAGAGCAGCCAAAATGCATTAGGCCAGAGCAACTATAGCTGGACAGGAATAGATCGAATTGCGGGTCTTTACGTCGGTTCAGCACAACAGCAAGCGTTGAACGATCAGCCAAGCTTAGTGATGAACGTTGGGGGTGACACTCGTATATTGGCGGCAAATATCCAAAATAATAGCGGTGGACAAACGATTATTCGTACAGGCGGTGACCTTAAAGTCGGTAGCCTGAATACACAAGTGACCAACAATGTGGTGGGTAGCTCAAAAGCTTATCATTTAGATACACGACAAGTTGAGGTCGGCAGCCAAATTAAGAGCCAAGGCGATTTAAGCTTACAAGGCAATAATATCCAGATTCATGGTTCACAAATCAGTAGTTCAGAAGGCCTAACCGCGTTACAAGCTAAAGAGCAACTCCAGATTGAAGAGGGTCGAAACAAACTTGATCAACAAGATCAGTCAAGCTTTACCAAGAAAGGTAAACTGAGCAGCTCTACGACCAGCGACTTTAGCCATCGTAGTTCAGATATTGCGGTGGGCAGTATTGTTGAAGGCAAAAAAGTGCTATTGGATGCAGGAAATATCAATGTCCGTGGCAGCAATATAGTGTCTGATGAGTTGACCCAGATACAAGCCAAAGAAAATGTGACGATTGAAGGTGCACAAAACCAGTACAACAGTGAAACCAATAGTGTTGTTAAAAAATCAGGTTTTATGTCTACAGGCGGTATTGGTTTTAGTTTAGGTAAAAAGCAAGACACCACTTTATAGACCGGCCAACAACTTACCAATAGTGCCTCTCAGGTGGGCAGCTTAAATGGCGATACCAATATTATTGCAGGTAAGACCTATCAACAAACAGGCAGTACAGTTTCATCGCAAAAAGGTGATGTAAATTTACAGGCACAGCAAATTAATGTAGAAGCGGCCAAAGAACAACAAGACAGCCTATACAAACATGAGATGCAGCAGAAAGGTCTGACCATTGCGGTGAATGTACCCGTAGTGACTGCGGTACAAAGTGCGGTTGAGTCGACCAAGCAAGTGGGTCAGAGCAAGAATGATCGTGTGAATGCAATGGCAGCAGCCAATAGTGCTTTTGATAGCTACAAGGCAGGTCAGACGTTATCAAAATTAAAAGATATCGCCAGCTCAGGAGGCAATCTTGCAAAAGCGGCGAATGTGAGTGCCACGATTACCTACGGAGAACAAAAGAATACCGATCAAACCCAAGTTCAGAGCACTAACGCCAGCGCCAGCCAGATCCATGCAGGTGGTAAAGTGAACCTGAACGCGACAGGCGCAGGGGATCAATCCAATATTAACATTATTGGCTCAGACGTTATCGGGCAACAAGGTACTCAGCTCGTAGCGCAAAACAACGTCAATATTCAAGCAGCGCAACAAACCCGCACAGAAGAAAGTAAAAACCAGAGTAAAGGCTGGAATGTGGGCGTCGCAGCAAGTTACGGGCCACAAGGAGGTGCGGCTGGCGTGACGGCAGGAGGTAATGTTGGCAAGGGTAAAAGTAGTGGCAGCGAAACTAGCTATCTCACCAGCCAAGTAGGAAGCAAAGACAGCCAGACCATCATCCAGAGTGGTAATACCACAAACATCATTGGTGGACAGGTGCAAGGCAAAGGCGTACAAGTCGATGCTAAAGAACTGAATATCGAAAGCCTGCAAAACACAGCCAACTACAACAGCACACAACAAAACATAGAAGGCCAAGTTACGGTCGGTATTGGAACAGGAGTATCTGCTTCAGGAAGTGCGAATAAAACCAATATCAATGCTAACTATGCTTCGGTACATGATCAGGCAGGAATATATGCAGGCGATGACGGCTATCAGATCAATGTGAAAAACAATACCGATTTAAAAGGCGCGATCATCACCTCAAACCCACTTGCGGAAACCTTGAATAAAAACAGCCTCAGCACAGGCACGCTCACCTATACGGATATTCACAACCAGACCGAATACGATGCCAAAGGCCTAGGAGTAAGTGGCGGCGTAAATTTGAAAGGTGGATGGGATGGCAGTGGAAAAAATAAAGAAGGACGACCAAGCAATAGCGTCAACAAATCAGTGGGCTTTGGATTAGACAGTGACAAAGACAGCAGCGTGACCAAGAGTGGTGTTAATACTCAAAATATCACCATAACAGAAAGCATTGCCCAGCAGGCACTCACAGGCAAAACCATAGCGCAATCCAAAGCGGACATATACACCACAACCAGTACCGAAACCGCAAAAGAGAACAGCGGAGCGATTGCGAATAACTTTGACAAGGATAGGGTACAAAAAGAGATCGGCACACAGATCGCAGTGACGAAGCGGTTTGACGAAAATAGACAGGCAGCCAAACAAGAAATTAATACCTTATCGGATACAGCCAAAGAACAATATGAAAAGGGCTATATTACAGAAGCACAATATCAAGCCAAACGGGAAAATTACAAAAACTTAGGCCTGTTAATCGATACAGTGGCCTCAGGCTTATCCGCTCCGACAAGTTCAGGTCTAGGAATAGCAACCGCGACACTCAGCCCAGCGGCAAGTTATAAGATTGGTCAATATTTCAAAGAACAAGCGAGTAAAAATGCAAATGGACAACTGACGAGTGGTCAAGAAGCGGCACATATTTTAGCGCATACGGTACTTGGAGGAGCAGTTGCGGCGGCTGGTGGAAATAATGCGTTGACTGCGGGACTTTCAGCAGGAGGAGCAGAGGCAGCGGCACCAGTACTATCGAGTTTCTTATATGGAAAAGAGGCCAAAGACCTCACGGCAGAGCAGAAATCTACGATCAGTTCTATTGTTGGTTTGGCAGGCACAGCATTGGGCGCTACAACGGGTGATGTCGCAACTACAGTACAAAGTGGGCAGGTTGCGCAAAATGCGGTGGAGAATAATGACTTTTCTATAATTAATAAAGGAATTGAAAAAGCTATCGCTGAAAACAAAAAGGAAAAGGAACTTAACGATAGGATATTGGCAAATTGCAAAAATCAGAGCTGTATTATTCCAGTACCAGAAAAAACGATGAGTGATAATATAGTAAATCTGGTAAATAATCTAACACTCAGACAATTCGTAGCAGTTATAGGTTTACAATATGATCCTGTAACAGGAGAGGAAATAACTCCTAAAGAGAGACAAATAGCGAAAGCTTCAGCGCTAGCCTTAGGATTTTCAAAATCAGTATCAGGCGTTACAAAATTAAGCGATGACGTATTGGTTGCGATTGAGAAGAAATATGGAAATGATGTTACTAAAGTTCTAATGGAGCCTGAGGCAGATTTTGCTGGACGTATTGTTATACGCCCTAGAGCTGGGATTACTCCTTCTGGTACAGCACAGATCGATACTCCTTTAGGAAAACATTTAATCAATGGTGAGGTTGCAGGGCGTAAAAATCAGAAAGTAATTTCAGGTGGACATAATTCTGATAATTTCTATGAAGTCCTTAATATCAGTGGGGGGAAAGTAATTGGTAATCCAACTCAAGTTTCTAAAGGAATTATGGATATTAAATATCAATTACCAAATGGAAGAGTTGAGACAAAAACAGTTTATGATCCGAAAGTATACACTGATAAGCAAATGGCAGTGATGGCAAATGAGGCAGCATCAAAAGCTATCGTAAATTATGGAGTGGATGGTAATAAAATACAGCATGTAATCGTGAATGGGATTACTTTTAGAGTGCCGATTAGCTCATATAAGGGGACTAATTATGTGCCATCAGCATTTCCTATAAATCCTATTTCTAAAGGAACCAAATAATGATAGGTTATATTAATGAAGAGGTCTATTCGTCAGACTTAATGCCTTTACTTTGGTGTTTGGGTTTTGGAATAACAGGAGGGCAAGATCTAGAATATTATTTGAGAGGAACTATAGGTAAAGATCCATTAGAACCTGTAGGTGGTGATCCAGGTTGGAGTTTAGCTCCTGAGTTACAAGAAGATGGTACAACTATTTATTGCGCCTGGGTACATGAAATGATGGGCTTGGAACCAAATGAAGGAGATTATGAAGAAGATATTGTAAAGTTTCATATTAGACAAGGCCTAGAAAATGTTTTGAAAGAGCAGCCCTCAAGAAGAGAAGAGATCGAAAGAATATTTAGAAAATATGATTTGTAAGCAATTACAACATCAATATGAAGCACAATATCAAGCCAAACGCGAAAATTACAAAAACTTAGGCCTGCTGATCGATACAGTGGCCTCAGGCTTATCCGCTCCGACAAGTTCAGG
>NZ_JVOR01000120.1:0-13625 GCF_001054715.1 Acinetobacter sp. 243_ASPC
AGAGGTGGATCAGGAAATTTGAACAACACTTATAAGTGATATTTTGCTCCCCAAATGATGTTATAAACATCAATATATGGAGTATTTTATGGCACGTAGACCAAGAAGAAATCATTCAAATGATTTTAAAGCTAAGGTAGCACTTGCTGCGATTAAAGCAGAAAAAACACTTGCTGAATTGAGTGCTGAATTTGATGTTCATCAAAACCAAATTATCGACTGGAAAAATCAACTGATTTCAGCTTCCTCGCAAGCTTTCGATCAATCAAAAGCTCCAACAGAACCACCCATCGATCTAAAAAAACTACATGCAAAAATCGGTGAGCAGGCATTAGAAATTGATTTTTTAGAAGGTGTGTTGAAGAAACTGGGCCGCTTCAACCACAAAAGTTAATCGATGACTCACTTCAGATTTCAGTATCTAAGCAAGCTCAGCTGCTGAAAGTCTCCCGTGGTTGTTATTACTATCGCCCAAAACCTGTGAGTGCATCAGATCTGAAGCTGATGCGGTGTATGGATGAGTTACATATGCAATACCCTTTTGCAGGTAGCCGTATGATGCGTGATTTGTTGAATCGTCAAGGACATCATATAGGACGACGTCATACACGTACTTTAATGAAGAAAATGGGCATTAATGCGTTATATTGCAAACCAAATTTAAGCCAGGCTAATCAAGCTCACCGCAAATATCCATATCTGCTCAAAGGATTGGCTATTCAGCGCAGTAATCAAGTGTGGTCTACGGATATAACGTATATCCCTATGGCAAAAGGCTTTGTTTATTTATGTGCTGTGATTGATTGGCATAGCCGCAAGGTACTAGCGCATAGAGTATCGATTAGTATGGAGGTTACATTTTGCATAGAAACATTAAATGAAGCTATTGAAAAATATGGTCGACCTGAAATATTTAATACAGACCAAGGCAGTCAGTTTACCAGTGATGCATTTATTGATGTATTGAAATCAAATGGCATTCAAATCAGTATGGATGGTAAAGGTCGATGGGTTGATAATGTGATGGTTGAACGATTATGGCGGAGCGTTAAATATGAAGAGGTGTATCTCAAAGCTTATAGCAGTGTCACAGATGCGAAAAAGCAATTGAGTGCATATTTTGAGTTTTATAATCTGAAACGACCTCATTCGAGTCTAGACAAAATGACACCAAATGAGTTTTACTATGATCAGCTACCCCAACAAAACAAGGTGGCTTAACTAGAGCGGAATATCACTTATAAATACGCTTTTAGTTGTTCAAACATGTGGGACCACCTCTATGCATTTAGCTGTGGATGGGAAACTGATAGGTTTGATAGCTGTTTCAGATCCAATCAAAGCAAGTACACCTGAAGCTTTGCATTCATTAAAAAATTCCGGTTTAAGAATCGTAATGGCTACAGGCGATGGCTTAACAACAGCGAAATCAGTTGGTAGCCGTTTAGGTATCGATGAAGTTTATGGAGAAGTAAAACCCGCAGATAAATTAGAATTAGTTAAGAAATTACAAAAAGAAGGAAGAATCGTAGCAATGGCTGGTGACGGAATTAACGATGCTCCGGCTTTAGCGCAGGCTGACATCGGAATTGCAATGGGGACAGGAACAGATGTCGCAATGAATAGTGCTCAAGTTACTTTGGTAAAGGGTGATTTACGCGGTATTGAAATAGCCCGTACCTTGTCGGAGGCAACTATTAAGAATATGAAGCAAAACCTGATGTTTGCGTTTCTTTATAATGCGTTAGGTATCCCTTTGGCTGCTGGTATTTTATACCCATTTACTGGATGGTTACTTTCTCCTATGATTGCAGCGCTCGCGATGAGTCTAAGTTCAGCCTCGGTTATTGGTAATGCTTTACGGCTACGTAAATAAAATAGATAATTAACTGACTACTTATTATTTTAATTATTTGTAATAAGTAGTCAGTTTTTTATAGGATAATTAATTAATTTTTAAAAATAATTTTAAAAATTATACGTCCGTTATTATAGTCTGCTTGAATTGTTGCGCCATGGACATCAAGAATTGACTTTGTAATGGCTAAACCTAGCCCGGTGCCTTCCTCAACTCGTTGTCTCGATGCATCTGTACGATAAAAACGATCAAATAATCGGTTCAACTGCTCAGATGTTAATGGTGAACTTTCATTCTCAATTGTGAATATAGTGGTATCTATATTTTTTTGAAACTGAATTTTGATTACCGAATTTGGTTTGCCATACCTAATAGAGTTTGATAGCAAATTACTAAGTGCACGACGTAACATTGAAGGATCGCCCTCAACGTAACCTTGGCCAGTTTGCTTGAGTGACATTCCTTTTTCAGCAGCAATTGCATCATAAAAATCAAATAATGCTGAGACTTCCTTGACTAAATTCACTTGCTGTAAATTCGTTTTATGTAGGCCATGTTCTGCTTTTGCAAGAAAGAGCATATCGGATACCATTCGGGCTAAACGTTCAAACTCTTCCAAATTGGAAAATAGAATTTCCTGATAGGTACTAATATCTCGACTACGTGATAAACAAACTTGGGTTTGCGTCATCAAATTATTAATAGGTGTTCTGATCTCATGAGCTAGATCAGATGAAAAATCCGAGAGTTTCCCTACCGCTGTTTCTAGCCGGTCTAACATATCGTTGAATGCGATGGCTAATGATTTCAGTTCAGTTGGAGTACTGTCTACTTCTAATCGCTCAGAAAGATGCTGAGCCGAGATACCTTCTGCAACTTTCGCCATTTTTTGAACTGGTCGTAATCCTCTCCAAGCGGCAAACCAACCTAAAAACATTAAACAAATTGTGCCTACAACGCCGATATATAATAACTGTCGTCTAAAATCATTTAAAAAGTGTTGATGTTCAGATGTATCGATCCCCACAATAATTTGGGCTGATGGAATACTAATATTATTAAAGGACTTTTTATAAACTAAGCCCCGATAGATTTTTTTTTGAATTTCCCATTCTATCCAAGGGGCTTGTTTAGATTTGACTAACGTTTGCGTCTTTATGACTGCTGGTGCTGAACTAAAAATGATTTGGCCTGTTGGACGTTCTATTTGAACAATCAGATCATGATGACCTACTAAAGCATCTTTTAAATATGTATTTAATTCATGGGTATTTGTAGGGTTCTGTTCAAGTAAATTTTCTAAAAGCTGAATTTTTCCTTCTAACTGGGTCCGGTCCTGAGTTTCAAAATGATGCATAACAAGTTGATGAATGACCAGCCCCATAATCAATAAGATGATGACAGTTGATAGAGAAAAGATAATTGCAATACGGAAGCTAATTGCATTAAACAATTTATGAGTCATCTTCTACCTCTAAGACATATCCCATCCCCCGGATGTTTTGAATTAACTTAGGGGTGAAGTTGCTATCTATTTTATTTCTTAACCGTTTAATAGCGACTTCAACTACATTGGTATCACTATCAAAATTCATGTCCCATATTCGAGAAGCAATTAAAGCACGAGGTAGAATTTCTCCACGTCTACGCATAAATAATTCCATCAATGCAAACTCTTTGGCTGTTAGGTCAATACGTTGCCCTGCACGAGTAACACGACGTTTACGTAAATCAAGTTCAAGGTCTGCAATAGTGATTAGGTTGCTATCTTCTTTTTGTTGTCCCCGACGGAGTAAGCTCTTAATTCGAGCCAGTAGCTCTGCAAAAGCAAAAGGCTTGACAAGATAATCATCAGCCCCTAATTCTAACCCTTTCACTCGATCATCAATTTGATCTCGGGCTGAAAGAAAAAGAATAGGCATGCTTTTACCGCTTTTTCTAATGTCATTAATGATATTCCAGCCGTCCAACTTAGGTAACATTACATCTAGAATAATTAGGTCATACTCTTCAGAAAGAGCCTGGTGTTTTCCTGTTAATCCATCTGTAACCCAGTCAGTAATATAGCCAGCTTCAGAAAGGCCTTGTTTAAGATAATCACCAGTTTTTTGTTCATCTTCAACTAATAAGATTCTCATTTATAAAAACCTGATTGCATTAATTAGGATCATAATAACGTTATAAATCCGTGATTCGGCGTAAATTACAAAAATGTCATTTTCATGTCATATAGATGTTTAGTGCCGGCCTTTAATGTATTCATATGAGCTAATCTTGGAGCAAAAAATGAAAACTTTATTTCGTCGTAGTTTAAATACTTTTTTATGTGTTGGGTCTTTGTTCGCTGGAACTCAGTCTTGGGCTGCAGAGGCTAAACAGACCAGTACAGTAAGTACTGCTGTTCAAGCAGATATCAAAGAACAAGGTAAGTGTCAAAAACCCTGTGATATGAAGAATGATAAAACAACTCAACAGGATCATAGCCAGCACGACCACAGTAAAATGTCCGATATGTCCCAAATGGATCATTCTAAGATGATGAATATGGACCCTTCTAAAATGGGAAATATGGATCACTCAAATATGATGAACATGGATCACTCTAAAATGAACATGTCAAATACATCAAATAAATAAAGAATACGATAAATGAGAGATTGGGGGTAAAGCAGTTAAACATGTTTTATCCCTTATCTTGATATCCGATAGGTGAAGTAAATGTCTAAAAAATTAAGTCATGTCTTTTTAATAGGAATCGGTTTATTTTCGTCGACTTGGGTTATGGCCGCGGTTAAAGAATATGATTTAACTATTGCTGAACAGACGGTGAATATAACAGGTAAGCCTTTAAAGCGAATTACGGTAAATGGTAAGTTTGTTGCACCTCTTCTTGAGTTTGAGGAAGGTGATGATGCTGTTATTCGTGTACATAACAAGTTAAAGAACCAAGATTCATCTATTCATTGGCATGGTTTAATCTTACCTGGCATCATGGATGGTGTTCCTGGATTTAATCAGTTTGATGGTATTGCACCAAATAAAACTTATGAATACAAATTTAAAGTCCGTCAAAATGGTACTTATTGGTATCACTCACACAGTAAAGGACAAGAACAGGATGGCCTATATGGCCCCCTCGTGATTTATCCAAAAAATAAAGTACCTTTATCAGTTGGCGAAAAGGCTGATAGAGATTACGTAGTTCTACTATCTGACTTCCATAATTCGACTAGTGGTCAAATTATGAGTAATCTCAAAAAAGAGGCTGATTATTACCAAAATAGAAGAGAAACGGTTTTTGATGTTTTTAAACAGATTAAAAAAGATGGCTTAAAAGCAACATGGCAAGATCGCTCTATGTGGAATCAGATGCGAATGCTTAAGACAGATATGTCTGATGTAACAAAGTATACGTTCTTGATGAATGGTAAAACCCCGGAACAAAATTGGACCGGAAATTTTAAAGAAGGAGAAAGAATTCGTCTCCGCTTCATTAATGCATCTGCAATGTCTTTTTTTGATGTAAGAATTCCTAATCTAAAAATGACAGTAGTTAGTGCAGATGGCCAGCCAGTGAAGCCTGTACCAGTTGATGAGTTTAGAATTGGAACAGCCGAAACGTACGATGTTATCGTAGAACCAAAACAGGCAAATTATCAGATAGAGGCTGAATCTATCGATCGTAGTGGTTTTTCTATTGGTACATTACATAATGAAAGTACCTTACCTGTAAAAAATATTTTGATGCCAAAACCACGTCCACGTTCTTTATTGACTATGGAGGATATGGGTATGGGGCATGATATGTCTTCAATGCAAGGTATGAACCACGATATGTCTTCTATGGGAAGCAATTCAAAAGACCAGTCAATGTCCGGGATGAGTCATGACATGTCTTCAATGCAAGATATGAATCACGATATGTCTTCAATGGGAGGCAATTCAAAAGACCAGTCAATGTCTGGAATGAATCATGACATGTCTTCAATGCAAGGCATGACACATAATATGGAAATGAATACTGCAATGACCTCACCAACACAAGCGAAAAATGGTGAAAATGTTTACGGTTGGGCGAATGCATCAACCCCAGCTGGTCTAAAAGCACTTCAATATAGTGATTTACAGTCATTAACGCCCCAAAAAGATACTCGTGCTCCAGAACGTGAAATTGAAATTCGTTTAGGTGGAAATATGGAGCGCTATATTTGGACAATTAATGGGAAGAAGTTTAATGAAACTGAACCATTCAAGGTTAAATATGGTGAGCGTATACGCTTGAAATTTGTGAACGACAGTATGATGGCTCATCCAATGCACTTACATGGCATGTTTATGCAACTAGAAAATGGCCAGGATGCTAGTAATATGCCAAATAAACATACTGTAATTGTCCCACCAGGTAAAACAGTTACAACCTTATTAACGGCAGATGAGTTAGGTGAATGGGCTATCCATTGTCATTTGCTCTATCACATGTCTGCTGGGATGATGAATAAGCTTATTGTTGCAAATGTCGATAGCAATAGTTCTGATTCAAAAGATGTTGTTGCTCAACCTATTAATAATGATAAGGGGGTAAATCAACATGCACACCACTAAAAAACTCTATTCTAAAACACTTGTATCTTTAGCCTTGTTAGGATTAACAAGTGTTGCCTTTGCCAATGATCCATCTACCGGAAATCTAGTAAATAGCTCTCAATCAGAAAGTATGAGAGTGCTGTTAAAAGAACCAGGTGGGTTAGGTTATGCTGAAAGGAATACTTATCAAAAAACAACTTCTGGTAATGATGGAGATAATAGTACAGGGTTTGAAACTGTAATTCCCAATGGTCAGAATCATGATAAGCATCTTAAAGAACATGGTGGACAAATTTTTCAAACAACAAAGTTTGAGAATGAATGGGCTGTGGATGAAGATGGTAAAGGTGCCTTAGGTTCAAAAATTGAAACTTTAATAGGTACAGATGAAAATCGCCTATTTATTGAAGCGAATTTGGATAAGTCAGAAAGCCATGACCCCAAATATGATGTGTCAGCACTTTATAGCCGCAATGTAGCACCTTTTTGGGATTTACAAGCTGGGGTGAGATACAGTGAAGATAAAAATAACAGCAACAGCGATCGAGTTGATGGTGTTATTGGGGTATTAGGGCTAGCTCCTTATTTCTTTGAAACCCAAGCTTATTTATATGGTGGGGAAAATAACTTTTGGGGAGCAAGTTTTGAAGTCGAACGTGATTTCTTGTTAACCCAGAAATTGATTACCCAACCTTACCTAGAAGTAGATGCTGTATTTAGTGATGATTCTAACTATGCTGCAAAATCAGGTTTATCAGAATTAAAAACTGGTATTAAAACGCGGTATGAGATAACTAAAAGAATCAGGCCTTTTATTGATGTGGCTTATCAATATGAAAAAGGACAAAAAGCTACCACTATGCAAGAAGCTACTGAGTCTGAAAAAGGTTGGAAATATGGTGCAGGTATCGAATTAGTTTTTTAAGGTGATATGATTTAGTATCATGAATGATAGCTTTGGCTATCATTCATGAAATTATTGCTATTTAATTTCGAATCTGTAAAACTAAAAAAGCTTAAATTTTGGTCTAAATCTATGCAGTGGTTAAAGACATGCCTATCGCTGTTTTTATCGTTTGCTATCCTGTTCGTCGGATCGGCTGCTGTTGCTTCGTCTGTACATAAGCGGTGTTTAATGCCATCTGAACAGATGCAACCTATACCAATGGAAGCATCTCAAAATCAGGATACAATGCACACTGATTGTATGAAAGTAGAGACAAAGGCCAAAAAATCTTTACATGATCCATCCTGTATGTCTGAGCAGGAGTGCATTATGTCTTTTGCCAAGATTGCGTATACCCCTTCTCCGCAAGAATTTCTGTACGCAAAGGTGTTCCCTCCTATAGAGCGATCGGCTTTTTATTCTCTGGATCAAAACCTTCCTGCTCCTTTTCCTTCTGTTCTCTGGAAACCTCCACGCTCTATCTAATTTAATGATTCATCGTCATTCATAGCATTTTTATGGATGTTCTGCGCGTGCGCGCGTATATCATTTTAGAGCTAAAAATATGAAATTTTATAAAGAAAAGCTATCTCGCAGGGTGAGATGGCCGATAGGTGTGATCTGTTTTTCTCTGGTCTATGGCCAAGTCTATGCCCAGCCACTGACCTTGGATACAGCTTTGAATCTCGCTGAGCAATATGCACCTACCCTAAGAGCAAATAGCGCCCAGATTGAAGGGGCCGAGAATGTAGTTTCAGCTTCAGGGATTTTACCCAACCCTAAATTATTTGTAGGTTTAGATAATTACCCTGTATCCGGCGATGCCGCATGGTCAGTCACACGCGAAGGTATGACTATGCAGAAAATTGGCGTGATGCAAGATTTTCCAAATCGTGCCAAAAGACAAGCTGAGGTCGATTTAGCAAAAGCTGAACTAGGTTCGGCCAATGCTCAAACTGAGATTCTGCGTATTGAGTTGCGTCAGAAAGTCGCATCTGCTTGGCTTAAGCGCTTTTATCTTGAACGTAAATTAGCACTATACGATGAACTGTTTTCAGAGAATCGATTACTTTCTCAAATTACTCAAACACAGGTCATCTCTGGTCGTACAATCATTGCCGATGCACTTGATCCAAGACAAGAAGCCACGGTATTGCTTGACCAGAAGGATGATTTACTTCGTGATTTAAATAAAGCCAAGTTGGAGTTGCATCGGTTAGTCAGTGCAGAACCTACTGAAAATCTCTCTCAAATTGAAACCTTACCTGACCAAGCACCATCTATCTACCTTGATAGATCAAAGCTATATCATCATTTGCATCAATATCCTGAATTAAAAGCATTTCAGGCAGAAAAGCAAACTGCTGAAGCAAAACTGAAGCAAGCTCAGGCTTTACAGAAACCAGATTGGGGTATTGAACTTGCTTATCAGCATCGAGCACCCGAATTTGGCGATATGATCGGGGTGCAACTAACAACAGAGCTTCCTGTGTTTTCAAAAAGACGTAGTAGTCCACTCATTCGGGCAGCTTTAGCCGAACAAAACAGGATTACTGCCGATCAAGAAGTCCAATACCGTGACCATCTCACTATGCTAGATGATGGGTTATCCGATCTTGATGCACTTGATCAGCAAATTAGACGTGCGATGCAAACAAGTATTCCACTCGCTAAACAAAAAGTGGGTTTACAGTTGGCAAGCTATCAAGCAGGTAAAAGTAATTTATCTAATGTTATTGCTGCTCGACAAGTCTTTTAGAACAGCGTTTGCGTCTCATTGATCTCCAACAGCAACAGGCTGTGACTAAAGCCCAACTTTATTATGCCTTTGAAGAACCGACCTTAAACCATGTTGAGGGGCAGCCATAATGTTAAGAAATAAATTAGCAGTTACTGTCATGGGCGTTGCGGTAATTAGTCTGGCTGCGGGTGGTGGCGCTGGATACTGGATTGCACATCAGAAATACAATCCTCAATCAGGTCCGCAACAGGCTGCCAAAGTGTTGTATTGGTATGACCCAATGAAGCCTGAACAGCATTTTGATAAACCGGGGAAATCGCCATTTATGGACATGCAACTGGTTCCTAAATATGCAAATGAAAATACTACGATGACTGAAGACAGTTATCCTGCGGTTAAGATTGATCCATCCCTCCAACAAAATTTAGCAATCCGTTATGCTTCAGTCGAACAAGCTGTGATGGGAAATGCTTTGTTAACCAATGGTATATTGCAGACCAATGAACGACAGGTAGCTATTTTACAAACAAGGGCAAGTGGTTTCGTCCAACGAGTGTACGGACATGCCGTTGGGGATATGGTGACGCAAGGCAGTCCCATAGCTGATATTTCAATACCCGAATGGACAGGAGAACAAACTGAATTTCTAGCTGTACTTCGAACTGGAGATCGTTCTCTTATTCAGGCAAGCCGACAACGTTTACAGCTTTTAGGAATCCCACAAAATGTGATTAATCAAGTCGAGCGGACACATCGAGTGCAATCCAATATGACTTTAAGTGCACCTGTGAGTGGATTTATTGATTCGTTAGAAGTCCGCAATGGAATGGCTTTAGCTATGGGGCAAACGCTTGTCACTATCAAGGGGATAAGCCCAATCTGGTTAGAAGCATCTGTTCCAGAAGCACAAATTGCCGGGATAAAACGGGGAATGAAAGTTGAAGCTACTTTTGTTGCATACCCTCAAATAGTGTCCGGTAAAGTTATTGATATTTTACCAACTTTGGATAGCACGAGTAGAACCATAAAAGTTCGTATTGAGTTGCCCAATAGAGAGGGACTGCTCAAGCCGGGAATGTTTGCTTCTGTTAAATTCTCCAACAACCCACAAAGCAATTTAGTTATACCAGAGCAAGCTGTTATACGTACAGGTACTCGGAACGTTGTCATTGTGGGACATGAGCAAGGGCGTTTTGAACCTGTTGTAGTACAGTTAGGTCAAAGTGATGGCAATAAAATTGCAATTCTACAAGGGTTGAAAGCTGGTCAGAAGGTAGTAATTTCAGGGCAATTCCTGATTGATTCTGAAGCAAATTTACAAGGTGTATTGGATAAGCTGAACACTGGACAATCGATGACTTCATCCCAAGTGGTTAAGACATCAATATATCAAGGCATTGGTAAAGTTGAAAAAGTCACAGCTCAAGACATTACCATTTCACATCAGGCGATTCCTGAGTTGGGTTGGGGGGCTATGACTATGAGCTTTAAACAACCAGTGCAACCATTTACCCAAATTCAGCAAGGCGATCAGGTCCGTTTTAGTTTTACACATGCTAGAGATACTTACGTTATTTCTGACATTTCCAAGATGTCTATGACATCTATGAAGAACTAAACGGGAGGAC
This sequence comes from Acinetobacter sp. 243_ASPC, assembly GCF_001054715.1. Classification (NCBI taxonomy): domain Bacteria; kingdom Pseudomonadati; phylum Pseudomonadota; class Gammaproteobacteria; order Moraxellales; family Moraxellaceae; genus Acinetobacter; species Acinetobacter sp. 243_ASPC. Next base: position 10,758 of record NZ_JVOR01000120.1, read on the forward strand.
GATTATGATTGCCCGTATTATTCGTTTTTCAATTGCGAATCGTGTATTTGTCCTGTTAGCCGCTTTAATTCTGGCTGCTTGGGGAACTTGGGCCGTAAAGAATACTCCGGTCGATGCATTACCAGATTTGTCTGATGTACAAGTAATTATTCGAACTAATTTTTCTGGTCAGGCGCCACAAATTGTTGAAAATCAGGTGACCTACCCTTTAACAACAACCATGTTATCGGTACCTGGTGTTAAAACTGTTCGCGGTTATTCTTTTTTTGGTGACTCATTTGTTTATGTCATCTTTGATGAGCATACGGACCTTTACTGGGCCCGTTCTCGTGTATTGGAGTATCTAAATCAAATTCAAGGGAAAATGCCTGCAAATGCGAAATCTTCATTGGGACCAGATGCCACTGGCGTTGGTTGGGTTTATGAATATGCATTGGTAGACCCAACAGGACAGCATGATCTTTCGGAGCTGAGAAGCATACAAGACTGGTTTTTAAAATATGAACTGAAGACATTACCTAATGTGGCTGAAGTTGCCACAATTGGGGGAATGGTTAAGCAATATCAGGTCATCTTAGACCCAAGCAAGATGGCTGCTTTAGGTGTCACACAAAACAATGTCATTGAGGCGATTCAAAAGGCTAATCAGGAAACTGGTGGTTCAGTTCTAGAAATGGCTGAAACGGAATATATGGTGCGAGCTTCTGGTTATTTAAAAACTTTAGATGATTTTCGCCAGATTCCACTACGAACAAATAGTTTCGGTGTTCCTGTTTCTTTAGGTGATGTTGCAACTATTCAACTTGGTCCAGAAATGCGTCGTGGCATCAGTGAATTGAATGGGCAAGGTGAAACGGTTGGGGGTGTCGTGATTTTACGAGCAGGTAAAAATGCACGTGAAACGATTACTGCTGTGAAAGCGAAGCTAGCTGAATTACAACAAAGTCTACCGAAAGGTGTACAAGTTGTTCCTGTATATGATCGCAGTCAATTGATTGATAGAGCAGTAGAAAATCTCAGCCATAAATTAATTGAAGAGTTCATTGTGGTGGCTTTAGTCTGTGGACTATTCCTCTGGCATTTACGTTCAGCAATGGTGGCTATTGTTTCTTTGCCGCTTGGGATTTTATCTGCTTTCTTGGTGATGCATTATCAAGGGCTAAATGCCAATATCATGTCGTTGGGTGGTATTGCTATCGCGATTGGCGCTATGGTTGATGCTGCAATTGTAATGGTTGAAAATGCACATAAGCATATCGAAACTTGGCAACACGAACATCCTGAGCAAGTCTTGGAAGCACAAGTCCGTTGGAACATCATTACACGTTCTGCCAGTGAGGTCGGGCCAACTTTATTTTTCTGTCTACTCATCATTACCTTATCCTTCATTCCTATTTTTACTTTACAGGCACAAGAAGGTCGCTTGTTCTCACCACTGGCATTTACTAAAACCTATGCAATGGCAGCAGCAGCAGGTTTATTTATTACCTTGATTCCCGTTTTAATGGGTTATTGGATTCGAGGGAAATTACCTTCTGAACAGCGTAATCCACTGAACCGTTTTCTGATCAAAATATACAGCCCTAAGAGGTGGATCAGGAAATTTGAACAACACTTATAAGTGATATTTTGCTCCCCAAATGATGTTATAAACATCAATATATGGAGTATTTTATGGCACGTAGACCAAGAAGAAATCATTCAAATGATTTTAAAGCTAAGGTAGCACTTGCTGCGATTAAAGCAGAAAAAACACTTGCTGAATTGAGTGCTGAATTTGATGTTCATCAAAACCAAATTATCGACTGGAAAAATCAACTGATTTCAGCTTCCTCGCAAGCTTTCGATCAATCAAAAGCTCCAACAGAACCACCCATCGATCTAAAAAAACTACATGCAAAAATCGGTGAGCAGGCATTAGAAATTGATTTTTTAGAAGGTGTGTTGAAGAAACTGGGCCGCTTCAACCACAAAAGTTAATCGATGACTCACTTCAGATTTCAGTATCTAAGCAAGCTCAGCTGCTGAAAGTCTCCCGTGGTTGTTATTACTATCGCCCAAAACCTGTGAGTGCATCAGATCTGAAGCTGATGCGGTGTATGGATGAGTTACATATGCAATACCCTTTTGCAGGTAGCCGTATGATGCGTGATTTGTTGAATCGTCAAGGACATCATATAGGACGACGTCATACACGTACTTTAATGAAGAAAATGGGCATTAATGCGTTATATTGCAAACCAAATTTAAGCCAGGCTAATCAAGCTCACCGCAAATATCCATATCTGCTCAAAGGATTGGCTATTCAGCGCAGTAATCAAGTGTGGTCTACGGATATAACGTATATCCCTATGGCAAAAGGCTTTGTTTATTTATGTGCTGTGATTGATTGGCATAGCCGCAAGGTACTAGCGCATAGAGTATCGATTAGTATGGAGGTTACATTTTGCATAGAAACATTAAATGAAGCTATTGAAAAATATGGTCGACCTGAAATATTTAATACAGACCAAGGCAGTCAGTTTACCAGTGATGCATTTATTGATGTATTGAAATCAAATGGCATTCAAATCAGTATGGATGGTAAAGGTCGATGGGTTGATAATGTGATGGTTGAACGATTATGGCGGAGCGTTAAATATGAAGAGGTGTATCTCAAAGCTTATAGCAGTGTCACAGATGCGAAAAAGCAATTGAGTGCATATTTTGAGTTTTATAATCTGAAACGACCTCATTCGAGTCTAGACAAAATGACACCAAATGAGTTTTACTATGATCAGCTACCCCAACAAAACAAGGTGGCTTAACTAGAGCGGAATATCACTTATAAATACGCTTTTAGTTGTTCAAACATGTGGGACCACCTCT